>CAWUIT010000038.1:0-15214 GCA_963922345.1 uncultured Dokdonia sp.
CTATTGACATTCCTAATTTATACCCGTTAAAATCAGTAAGCAACGTCGGGTTAAATGGAAAAATCTTAGGTTTTCTTTTTTCTAATTCAATGGCCTTTAAAGAATCTATCTCGGCTTGAAAAGCGAGTACCCGCTCCTTTTCCTCACTAGAAACTGTATACTTTGGGACTGGCTTATATAAAATAATTGCAGCGAGGCAAATACTAGTAATTACCGCAAAAAATAAAATCCCACTTCTCTTACGCTTATCGTAATTGAAATGGGATTTAAACATTTTCATCAGTTTTACAGCCTATTCTTCTATAGCACTATATTTAAGCTTGATGGCATCAAGATATCTGGTAAGTTGCTTTTTAACAACAGGAAAGAGGAAAAATAATCCTACCATATTAGGGAATACCATAGCAAAGATCATAGCATCTGAGAATGCCCAAATTGAATTCATACTAGCAGAGGCTCCCACCACTACAAATGTTAAGAATAGAAATTTATATACTAGATCTGCTGTCTTACCACGACCAAAGAGGAATTTCCAAGACTGTAGTCCATAGTAAGACCAAGAAATCATGGTAGATACTGCAAATAGTACTACTGCAATCGTTAAAAATACGTCTGAATACGGAATATACTCAGCAAATGCTTTTGCTGTAATTCCAGCACCTTCAAAAGACTCACCATCAATCATTACTCCTCCTAGACCATCACCTCCATACTCGAAGAAACCACCAAAGTTAAATATGATAATTACTAACGCCGTCATTGAACAAATAAGTACTGTATCTATAAATGGCTCTAGTAATGCTACAAGACCTTCACTCGCAGAGTATTTTGTACGAACTGCTGAGTGTGCTATAGAAGCAGATCCCGCTCCAGCTTCATTAGAGAATGCAGCTCTTTTAAATCCTACTAGTAGTACCCCTATAAATCCTCCAACTCCAATAGCTGTTGGATTGAATGCTTCTTGTATGATGAGACCTACTGCGTCATCAATAAGACTAAAATTACTTAAAATGATATATAAACAAGCTACCACATACATAACCGCCATAAAGGGTACTACTTTCTCAGTAACCTGCGCAATACGCTTTATACCTCCTATGATGATAATACCAACTAATACTGCTAGCACTATACCTACTATGAAGCCAGAGGCAGCACTTGTCATATTAAACATTTCTTTTAGGACAATGGTTGCTTGATTAGATTGTGCGGCATTACCACCCCCAAAAGAACCACCGATACAAAAGATTGCAAATATAACGGCAAGTATTTTACCTAGCGTAGCAAAACCTTTAGACTTAAGCCCTTTTGTTAGGTAATACATTGGCCCCCCGTAAACCGTGCCATCTTCACCTACATCTCTATATTGTACTCCTAGTGTACACTCTACAAATTTTGTAGACATCCCAAGTAAACCACAAACGATCATCCAGAATGTTGCTCCTGGACCTCCAAGTGCTATTGCTAGTGCAACTCCAGCAATGTTTCCATTTCCTACGGTTCCAGAAACTGCTGTTGCCAGTGCTTGAAAGTGAGATACCTCGCCATCAGAACTTTCATCTCTAATGGTATCTACAATATCACCATCTACAGCAAGATCGTCGTCTATTTTTTCTATATGTTCTTCAATATCAACTTTAGTAAGGTCTTGACCTTGTGCAATACCATCTTCTCCGTACAACTCTGCAGCACCGTGCTTCTCTATGTCTTCATACTTCCCGCGTACTGTTTGAATCGCTCTCCAGAAATATCTCACATTAGGAAAACCAAAATATATTGTAAAAAATGCGGCACTTGCTACTAAAAGAATCAAGACAAATGGAGTCCCTCCAATTTCAAAAAAAACTATGGCTGAGAAGAAATCTGATACTGGTTGAAAAGCTTGATCAATTTGTTGATCAATACCTACTTCTTGCCCCTCCTGAGCAAAAGTAAAAAGAGGTAAAAGTGCAGTAAAAATAAATAGAAGATGTTTCTTCATCTGTATGTAAATATTAAGTTATTGTAAATTCAGCTGGCAATATCTAAAAAAATGACCCTTCCTCAAAGGAAAGTATCTTAAAATCCTTAACAATATTTAGACACCAAAGGTCTCGTGTAAATTCTTAATTTGTTCTGGCCTTCCTATAACGATGAGTTTTGAGTCCTTCTCTAATTTCATATTTGCTTCTGGATTAACCACATACTTCCCAGATGGTGACCGGTATCCTATGATAGTACATCCAGTTCTATAGCGCAAGTCAATTTCCTTTATGGTAGACTCTTTTCCATCTGCGCACACTTGTCCAAAACTTATCTCTTCTACATTAATACTATCTTCTTCTCCTACTACTGATAGGTTATCCAAAAACTCAATGAGATCTGGAACCACAACCAGAGAAGCCATATGATCCCCACCAATTCTATCAGGCATGATCACATTATCTGCCCCCGCAAGTTTCAATTTTTTTCTAGACGTTTCGGCGGTAGCTCTACTAATAATTTTGAGCTTGCTATTAAGTTGTCTTGCGCTTAACACTATAAATAAGTTATCAGCATCTTCTGGTAGTGCACAAATAAGAGCAGAGGCATCTGCTATACCCGCCTTTTCTAAGATATCGTCTTCATTTGCATTGCCATTTACAAAATGAACATTCTTATCCATTTCAGATCGCTCAACTACCTCGGTATCCATTTCTATTACGACAAATTGCTTATTGTAAGCCATCAATTTTTGGACCGCTTGCTGGCCATTACGGCCGTAGCCACATACAATGATGTGGTTTTTCATATTATCAATTTCCTGTTGCACTTTCTTATGTATTAAGTCATTATATGAACTCCGACTAATTATGTATTCTGAAATAACGGTTATCGCAAAACCTACAATTACCACACTTAGTAAGATAAGAATGATTGTAAAAATTTTTGCTTCTGGTGTGAGTGGTATTACCTCACCATACCCCACGGTAGTAATTGTAATTACCGTCATATAAGCTGCATCAATCCAGCTATAACCTGCCACAAAACGATACCCAAAAACACCTACAAAAAGGGTTATAATCAGGAGTGTTAGGGCGAGATAAATCTTACTTTTAAATAGAGAAAAAAGCTTCATAAATCAAAAACAGAGGTGCGTTTCGTGTAGATAAGATCTTTTAATTTAAGCCAGAAAGCAAAGGTGAGATACAATGCAAAACCTACCCCTAATGTTGCAAACGATACGTAGATAAAAAACAAACGCACATTTTTGGCTCTCATACCCAGCCTATCTGCAAGACGTGAAGAAACGTAAAAACCACGCTTTTCAAAGTAATGTCGTATATCGTAAACAAGACCTATCATCGAATCAAAAAAGGAATGTATTAAAAGGGTTTGGATTGTGTTTAATAGTTACTCTTCGTACGCTTTCGCGAAAGCGTAGACCTACAATTTAATTTGCAACTTCACTCATAAATTTAATGCGATATAAACGCAGCTCTTCATCTTCATAATCGCCGTCAAATTCTTCCATCGCTACATCTATTTTATCAGTTTCTGCCTCCATAAAGTAATCGTGTAACTCTTCTTGTTGGTCTTCATCCAAAATATCATTAATCCAATAATCGATATTGAGTTTAGTACCACTAAAGACGATGGCCTCCATCTCTTTAATAAATTCTGGCATTTCCTTTCCCTTTGCAGAGGCGAGATCGTCAAGTGGTAATTTGCGATCTACGTTTTGAATTATATAGAGTTTTAAACCACTATTTGCACCTGTGCTTTTTACTACAAGATCGTCTGGTCTTAAAATATCATTTTCCTTGACATATGTATCTATTAATGACACAAAGTCTTTACCGTATTTTTTTGCTTTCCCGTCTCCTACGCCGTGCACATTGCTCAACTCCTCTATAGTTACGGGATATTTAATAGACATATCTTCCAGCGAGGGATCTTGAAAAACCACAAATGGTGGAACGTCAAACTTTTTTGCCACTTTTTTACGCAAATCCTTTAACATCACCATAAGTTTCTTGTCTGAGCCTCCAGTTTTTTGTGCAGAAACTATGCTATTATCACTTTGATCATCAAAAACGTGATCGTCTGTCATCATAAAAGAAGATGGGTTCTTTAAAAAGTCTAAACCTTTTTGAGTCATTTTTAAAACTCCATAGGTTTCAATATCCTTTTTAAGATAACCTGCTACTAACGCTTGACGAATGAGCGCAAACCAGTATTCCTTTTTTTGCTCCTTCCCTATCCCAAAAAACGGTTGTTCATTTGTTTTATGAGAATTGATAATGGCATTTTCTTTACCTCTAAGCGCAAAAACAACTTCCTTACTTTTATATATCTCATTAGTATCACGTACTACCCGCAATACTTTTACGAGTTCATCTTTGGCTTCACGCTGTGTCTTTGGGTTACGCATATTATCATCTAACATACCCCCTTCACCAGTTTCATTATCAAATGACTCCCCAAAGTAGTGCAAAATAAATTTACGCCTAGATATACTAGTCTCTGCAAAGGCTACAACTTCTTGTAAGAGTGCGTGTCCTATTTCTTGCTCTGCCACGGGCTTACCGCTCATAAACTTCTCAAGCTTCTCTATATCTTTATATGCATAAAAGGCCAGGCAGTGACCTTCTCCTCCGTCTCTACCGGCTCTCCCAGTTTCTTGATAATAGCTTTCTATACTTTTCGGGATATCGTGATGTATAACAAAACGCACATCAGGCTTATCTATGCCCATTCCAAATGCAATAGTTGCAACAACAACATCTACATCTTCCATCAAAAACATATCTTGATGTTTTACACGTGTTTTTGCATCTAGACCTGCGTGATAAGGAACAGCTTTTACTCCATTAACTTGGAGCGTTTGAGCGAGTTCTTCTACCCGTTTCCGAGCTAGGCAATATATAATGCCACTTTTACCCTCATTTTGTTTTACAAATCTTATAATATCTGCATCTACCTGAGCAGTTTTTGGACGTACTTCGTAATATAAGTTAGGTCTATTAAAAGATGCTTTAAAAGTGTTTGCATCTGTAATACCTAAATTCTTTAAAATATCTTCTTGAACTTTTGGTGTTGCCGTTGCCGTAACTGCGATAATTGGTATACCCTCTCCTATCCTACCTATGATCTTTCTCAAATTGCGATACTCTGGTCTAAAATCGTGGCCCCACTCAGAAATACAGTGCGCCTCATCAATTGCTAAGAATGAGATGGTCACTCCACGTAAGAACTCAACATTTTCTTCTTTAGTTAAAGATTCTGGAGCAACATAAAGAAGTTTTGTTACACCATTAGTAATGTCTTCTTTAACTGTCTTGATCTCATTTTTGGTTAGAGAGCTATTCAAAACGTGCGCAATCCCATCTTCTTGTGAGATCCCCCTAATCGCATCTACTTGATTTTTCATTAAAGCTATAAGAGGAGAGACTACAATAGCAGTACCCTCAGCTATTAATGCTGGAAGTTGATAACATAACGATTTACCACCACCGGTGGGCATAATCACAAATGTGTGATGACCACCTACAATGCTTTTTATAACTTCTTCCTGTAGACCTTTAAACTGACCGAAGCCAAAATATTTCTTAAGTTCTTCGTGTAAGTCTATTTGCCTTGTCCCCATGTATTCAAATGCATTTTTACATACCTTTGTTGTTTTCTAAAGATAGTAATTTCCTCAAGTTAAACAAACCAATACAAAACCAAGTTTTGAACATCTCCCAGCAAATAATTGCTAGTGCACAGAAAACTATTGAGATAGAGCAAGATGCCATTGCAAATCTATCAAGCTTAATCGATAATGAGTTTGCCCAGGCAGTGCAAACCATTTTTGAGTCTAAAGGTAGAGTGGTAATCACAGGAATAGGAAAGAGCGCTATCATCGCACAAAAAATTGTCGCAACCTTTAATAGTACAGGAACACCAGCGCTTTTTATGCACGCTGCAGATGCCATTCACGGAGATCTCGGGAGTATTTTAAAGGATGATATCGTCATATGTCTATCAAAAAGTGGAAACACACCAGAAATAAAAGCACTCATACCACTTATTAAAAAGACTAAAAATACCCTCATAGCTCTTACCTCAAACAGAGATTCTTTTTTAGGGAGAGACGCAGATTTTATTTTACACGCTTACGCGAAAGAAGAGGCTTGTCCAAATAATCTGGCTCCTACCACCAGTACGACAGCTCAGTTAGTTCTGGGAGATGCCGTAGCAGTGGCACTACTAGACTTGAGAGGTTTTTCAGAACGTGATTTTGCAAGATATCATCCTGGAGGCTCCTTAGGTAAACAACTTTATCTTACTGTCAGTGATCTTTGCAATACTCACGAGCAGCCACAGGTTGCTCCAGATGCAAGCATAAAAGAAGTCATTATTGAAATCTCAAAAAAAATGCTAGGCGTTACAGCTGTTGTTCTTAACGGTGTGATTCAAGGTATCATTACAGATGGAGATTTGAGACGTATGCTTTCAAAAAATGATTCATTTACAGATCTTACTGCAAGTGCGATTATGAGCACCAATCCTAAGATAATTGATTATGAGGCAATGGCAACAGAAGCAAAAGAAATACTTGAAAAACATAACATCAGCCAGCTTCTAGTGAGTAAGGAAGGAAAATATTCTGGTGTTGTACACATTCATGACCTCATAAAAGAAGGTATCGCATAATGGCAAAAAAAGTAAAGAAGCATCCCGACGAGATGTCATTCCTAGATCACTTAGAAGAACTAAGATGGCATCTCATAAGAGCTACACTCGCAGTAGTGATTATTGGAATAATCGCTTTCATATTTAAAGGAACTCTTTTTGACGTCATTTTTGGACCACAGAATCCAGACTTTGTATCCTATGACATACTCTGTAAAATCTCTAGATTTTTTGGTGCAGAAAAAGGGTGCATTGCAGAAGGAGATATGGATTTCATAATCCAAAGTAGGAAGGTAGCTGGACAGTTTAGTGCCGCAATATGGACATCAATTATGGCGGGAGTCGTTATAGGTTTTCCTTATATATTATATGAATTTTGGAAGTTTATATCTCCGGGACTGTATGAGAATGAGCGCAAGTCAAGTAGAGGCTTCATTGTTGTCGCCTCCTTACTATTTTTTCTAGGGGCAGCTTTTGGGTATTTTGTAGTAGCGCCACTCTCTATAAATTTCTTGGCCACATTTAAGATTTCAGACATGGTGCAAAATGAGTTTGATATAGACTCTTTTATAGGTCTAGTGAGAGCTTCTGTTCTCGCATCAGGATTTATTTTTGAGCTTCCTATAATTATGTACTTCTTGACCAAAATAGGATTAGTCACTCCAGAGTTTTTGAAAAAAAATCGAAAATATGCATTGGTCATTGTTCTCATCCTAGCTGCAATTATTACACCTCCAGATATCTCTACACAAGTAATTGTGGCAGTACCTATCATTATTCTATACGAGGTAAGTATTTTTATCTCTAGAGGTGTTATTAAAAGAGAAAAACGCCGACTCAAAAAACAAGGTCTCACTTGAGACTATTTTAATTTTAATCTTAGTACGCTTTCGCGAAAGCGCATCAACCCTTACAAAAAATATGAGTAATTCTATAGTAGATGATTTTAATAGCTATCGTTCAAAAATGAACGATAAAATACTTGCAGATAATAATAAGATTGTCAAGCGTATTTTTAATTTAGATACCAATGCCTTTGCAGAAGGTGCACTCGATAAGAAAACTAAAGAGCTTTTAGGTCTTGTTGCCTCGACGGTACTCCGTTGTGATGATTGTGTTAAATATCATCTTGAAAGCTGTCACGATGAAGGTGTTACAAAAGAGGAAGTGATGGAAACACTAAGCATTGGCACTCTAGTTGGAGGAACGATAGTTATACCTCATTTAAGACGCGCGTATGAATATTGGGAAGCGCTAGAAGACAAGAAGAGTAAAGATGATTAGACTATGATGCCCAGAAAGCGCTTTTTTAAACTATTCTTCATACTTTTTTTGAGTCATAGCAGTTTCCTAGTTGTGATTCAATATTTAAGTGACCATCAAATGAAATGGTTTTCGGCACTTATACAAGGCATCTTTTTTGGGCTCATAATGAGTTTAATTTTTTCCTATTATCCCACTAATAAGTAATAGCATTCAAGAATCTGTATCTTTATAGTCTATGAAATTACGCGCAGAAAATCTTATTAAATCCTACAAGGGTAGAAAAGTTGTAAAAGGCATTTCTGTCGAAGTAAATCAGGGAGAAATTGTAGGTCTACTTGGGCCTAATGGAGCAGGAAAAACTACTTCTTTCTATATGATTGTAGGACTTGTAAAGCCTAATGGCGGCAAGATATACTTAGAACAGAAGGATATTACAAAATATCCTATGTATAAACGAGCCCAGAACGGCATAGGGTATCTAGCTCAAGAAGCTTCTGTTTTTAGAAAATTAAGTATTGAGGATAATATTTTAAGCGTTCTACAACTTACAAAGCTTTCTAAAAAAGAACAGCTTTATAAAATGGAGGAGCTTATTGAGGAGTTTAGTTTAGGACATATACGCAAATCGCGTGGAGACTTACTTTCTGGTGGTGAGCGTCGTCGTACAGAGATTGCTCGTGCCCTGGCAACATCTCCTTCTTTTATATTACTTGACGAGCCATTTGCAGGGGTAGATCCTGTCGCCGTAGAAGATATACAGCGTATTGTAGCACAACTTAAAAACAAAAACATTGGTATTCTAATTACCGATCATAATGTACAAGAAACCCTGGCCATTACTGATCGTACCTACCTCATGTTTGAAGGCAGTATTCTCAAACACGGAGAACCAGAAGAGCTTGCAGCAGATGAGATGGTCAGAAAGGTTTACCTTGGCCAGAATTTTGAACTTCGTAAAAAGAAACTTTTTAGTTAATGCTTTAAGCTTCACTATTACTAAAAAACGACACTTTTGAGATTATTATTTACGCTTATAGTTGCTATTACTTTCTCGACTTTTTCAAGAGCACAAACGCCTATTACATCTTCTACACAAGATACGCTCAGCATATTAAAACTAGCTATTTACGATACCAAGTCTATGCTCAAGGGTATAGGTCACGCATATACGGGTCCTCTTAGATGGAAAAAAGACGATTGGATTATTGCCGGGACCATCGCTGGTGGAACCACACTTCTCTATTTTATAGATGATGATGTAGATAATTTTTTTACAGATAGGCGCGAGAATCAACCAAGAGCGCTTGATGAGTTTGGAGAGCGGTACGGAAGCCCTCAGGTAGCTTATGGAATTACCGCCGGAACCTACTTGTTTGGATTATTTACAAAAAATGAAAAGGTTAGAAAAGCAGGTGCTTTGATGACCTCATCTGCAGTTACAGCTGGTCTTCTACAAACGTTTTTAAAAGCAACTATAGGCCGAAGTAGACCTGAAAATAATCAAGGTAAATTTGATTTTAAGCCATACAGTGGGCGAGCAGGATGGCGCTCATTTCCATCTGGTCATACTATTTTATCTGTTACACTGGCTCACGCAGCTGCAAAACAATTTGACAATATCTGGATAAAATTGGGTATTTATAGTTTAGGAGCTATCCCACCTCTACAAAGAATCTGGGGTGGCGCACACTGGCTTACAGACGTAGCTCTCAGCACCGCATTATCTATAGTAATTGTAGATGCCATTGATAATTACTTTAATAAGAAAGAGCTATACCCAGACGGTTATAAAAAACAAGGTATCACTTGGAATTTCAATATAGGCCTGGGAAGAGCTGGTATTACAGGTACTTTTTAATTTAGGCTTTTGTACCCTCTGCGCCTTGTGCTTTTATTGTCAAAGACAAGATCGCAATACGTCCTATTACAAAAGTGAAGAGCCCAAAAACTGTACAAAGCAAGGCTACCTTCAGTCCTCCAGCAAACATTTGCTGTGATACACCACCATCAATAGATTCTACAGCATCAAATGCTGATATAAGTCCAATAGTAGATCCTAAAAATCCCCACATCATTGCAAAAAGGCTTACATGACTTATAATTTCAGAAACGTGGCGTGGGTTTTTCTTTCCCATTAGTCCCACTACCCACAAAGCAATGCTACCTAGGAGTGCTAATAATATTACATACATAAAGAGTGGTCCACCTTCATTTAAGCGATCAAAAAATTGTGACATGATATTTGTTGTTTTAAAGTTTTCTTTGGTCAAATATAACGAGGTTACGCTTTCGCGAAAGCGTAATTTCGACCACCTGGCTATTATACTTCTAAAATAGCGTTTTAAGCACGATGAGTGGTTTTTGATATGAAGCTCGGTTGTTGGTCTTGCTAAATACGTTATCCATCTCAAATGTAGATGCAATTCTATAAATAGTAGCATATTTGTACTATGCAATCTCCTAAAGCACTCAAGTTTATTACTATACTTTTACACCTGCTGCTTTGGGCTGGAGTTTGGCTATTTTATATATACTTTTTTAGTTATGCAACTCAAGACCAGCGATTTATTTATTTTCTATCTACCAGTCTTCTGCCCATTACTATCGTGGCAACGTACCTAGTATCTTATTACCTAATACCGCAATTTCTACTTAAGAAAAATGTTGTGTTATTTATTGTGTATTTGATATACGTTTTGGTTGGTATTCTCTTTCTCATTATCATCGTGAGCTTCATAAATTTTATGTTTTTATCAAATTTTGATATGGATAAAATGCCACTGCTTACTCGTAATTTTTTCTTTCTTTTTGTACTTGTATTTATGGTGGTGAGTATAGTCTCTTTTGTACAAATGCTGAGACAAACTACAGGTATTGAAAAAAGAAATAGTATACTCCAAGAACGCATTTTAAATAGTCAAATAGAACTTAAAGAAAGAGAGCTTCATTATCTCAAAGAGCAAATACATCCACACTTCTTATTTAATACGCTTAATACTATTTATGGGTCAGCTCTTAAAGAATCTAAGGACACCCCAGATCTCATATTAAAACTGTCTAATCTGCTAGACTACACACTCAATCAAATCAAGAAAAAGACAGTTCCTATTTCTGAAGAAGTTCAATACATTGAGTCTTATATAGGACTTGAGCAAGTGCGTTTTAGAGATATTCTTAAAGTCTCATTTACTAAAAACATAGAGCAAGATATTCAAGTTCCCCCTATGTTATTCATTGCTTTTATAGAAAATGCGTTTAAGCACGGCGAAGCTATTAATGATATATTACAGGTAGAAATAAGCATCAATGTTGATAAAAATCAGCTGCATTTTACCACAAAAAACACCGTTAAAAAACAACAGAAGCTTACAGACAACCACGGTCTTGGAATAGAAAACACAAAGAAACGACTTGACGTTTTATATCCTGATTCATATCAATTAACAAGTGAGATAAGAGACAATTGTTTTTTACTCACCTTAATTATTAATTTCGATTAATGAGTTATTATAACGCAATCATTATTGATGATGAACCTATGGCTCGTGACATTTTAGAAAATCACCTTTCTAAAATAGATCAAATCAAAGTGCTCGCCACTTGCAAAAATGCTGCTGAAGGCTTTAGCAGCTTAAGCGCTCACAGAGTAGATCTCATTTTTCTTGATATAAATATGCCAGAAGTCTCTGGACTTATGTTTGCTAAGGCAATCCAAGGAAACACTAAAATTATATTTACCACTGCCTACAGAGAGTATGCTGTAGAAGGCTTTGATCTCCAAGCTGTAGACTACCTATTAAAACCCATCTCTCTAGAGCGCTTAATAAAAGCGCTACAAAAATTCTACAATGAGATCCAGGTTAAAAAAGAGCCTACTGAGGTTTTGGAAAATTTTACCTTCTTTCGTTCAGATAGAAAGATGGTAAAAGTCAATTTTGACGATATATTATACATTGAAAGCTTAGGAGATTACCTAAAAGTCCACACCTCAAAAGAGGTGCTCGTAACTCGAGAAACACTATCTGCCACTGTAGAAAAACTTCCATCTACTCAATTCTTGAGAACGCACCGCTCTTTTATAGTAGCAATATCAAAAATTGAAAGTTTTACAAATGAGCATATTAACATTAAAAACGTAGCAATATCTATAAGTAGGAGTTATCGCGACACTGTTCTTCAAACACTAAATGCCATAAAATAATAGAGTTTATTGCTTACCTTTGCAAGCCTTAAAAGTCACAACGACTAAGCAAATTATGAGAACAGATTTAGATAGAGGAATACAGATAGAAGACGAAAGTTTTCAAGATGAAAATATTGGAGATAATCACGTGGGAACTAGCGCTACGACTCCTTTAAGAGACGATGCATTTGCAATAAGCAATGAAGATAAAATAAAAAGTATTCAACAAGACGTTGCTCATATTATGCAGACGCTAGGTCTCGATATGACTGACGACAGTCTCAAAGGTACACCCAAGCGTGTTGCAAAAATGTTTGTAAATGAGATTTTTTCTGGTTTACATCCAGATAATAGACCTAAAGCTTCGGTTTTTGATAATAATTACAAATACGGAGAGATGCTAGTCGAAAAGAACATTACAGTCTATTCTACTTGTGAGCATCACCTCTTACCTATTGTAGGTCGAGCACACGTGGCTTATATTTCTAATGGCACCGTGGTAGGGTTAAGTAAAATGAATCGCATTGTTGATTATTATGCTAAACGACCGCAAGTACAAGAAAGACTTACCATGCAAATTGTACAAGAATTACAGCGAGCAATGGGAACAGATGATGTTGCTTGTGTAATAGATGCAAAGCACCTATGCGTAAATAGTAGAGGTATACGAGATATTGAGAGTAGTACCGTAACCAGTGAATTTGGCGGAAAATTCAAAAATCTTGAAACACGACGCGAGTTTTTAGATTATATCAAGCTAGATACAGAATTTTAATAGCCCCCAAGACATTTAAAAAAGCGGTTTCTAGTAAGTGACCGCTTTTTTGAGTTTTAACTTCAAGATAATTACCTTCGTTAGGTTTTAATACCAGAAAAATGCCACTATATAAAGATCAAAAGCTTACTGTTTATAACTCCCTTTCAGGTAAAAAAGAAATTTTTAGCCCAATACTAGAAGGGCATATAGGTATGTATGTGTGTGGACCTACAGTATATAGTAATGTACACTTAGGAAATGTACGTACATTTATGAGTTTTGATATGATCTTTAGATACCTAAAATTTTTAGGCTATAAAGTAAGGTATGTGCGCAATATAACAGATGCTGGACACCTCACAGATGATGGAGATCAAGGCGAAGATAAAATTGCAAAAAAAGCCAGACTAGAAAAAATTGAACCTATGGAGGTTGTGCAGCAGTACACTGTAGACTTTCATAATATCTTAAACAAGTTTAACTTCTTACCTCCTAGTATTGAACCTACCGCGACAGGACATATTATTGAGCAAATTGAACTCATTAAGAAAATACAGAAAAATGGATATGCCTATGAAAAAAATGGCTCTGTATATTTCGATGTTGTTAAGTTTAATAAAGATCATACCTATGGCAAGCTTTCTGGAAGAAAGCTAGAGGACATGATCGCAAATACGCGTGTTCTTAATGCTCAAGACGATAAAGAAAGTCCTCAGGATTTTGCATTATGGAAAAAAGCTGAACCACAACATATAATGCGATGGCCATCACCTTGGGGAGACGGTTTCCCAGGATGGCACCTAGAATGTACTGCTATGAGTACAAAGTATCTGGGTGAGCAGTTTGATATACATGGTGGTGGTATGGATTTAAAGTTCCCTCATCACGAGTGCGAGATTGCCCAAAATGAAGCCGCATTAGGTACAGAACCTGTTAAGTATTGGATGCATACTAATATGCTTACTCTTAACGGCCAGAAAATGTCCAAAAGCACTGGTAATAGCATAAATCCGGAAGAACTTTTTTCTGGAGAAAGTCCGCATCTTTCTAAAGGATATGCCCCAAGTGCTGTTCGATTTTTTGTATTACAAGCTAATTACAGAAGTATTCTTGATTTTAGTGACGACGCTCTGGTAGCAAGTGAAAAAGGGTTTAATAGATTAATGGAAGCCCTAAAAATAATAAAAACACTACCTACCTCTTCAAATAGTAGTTTTGATGTAGTTAATTGGAAAGAATCGTGTTTTAATGCAATGAATGATGATTTTAATACACCTATACTCATTGCTCAATTATTTGAAGCTGTAAAGCAAATACACCTTATTAAAGACGGCAAAGCCACAATTACAGAGGCAGATTTAAAATCACTAGAACAAACCATAAATGATTTTGTATTTGAGGTTCTCGGCCTAGAAAGTGGTAATGCTTCCGCGAAAGCGGATAACTCAAAACTAACTGGAACTGTAGATCTTCTCATCAAACTTCGTAAAGAAGCTAGGGAGAATAAGGACTTCGCATTAAGTGATAAAATACGAGACGAATTACTTGAACTTGGTATTCAATTAAAAGATGGAAGAGAAGGAACTACCTTTACAATTACCTAATGCCACTTCTTAAAAAAATTTTAATCGCTCCCTTTTTAGGTTTGATTTGGTTTTACCAAAAATGTATTTCTTCTTGGACACCTAATACTTGTAGATACACACCAACCTGTTCAACATATACGAAGCTAGCTTTACAACGTCACGGACTTATAAACGGAGGTTGGCTCGCAATCAAGCGCATATTTTCATGTCATCCTTGGGGTGGTATGGGATATGATCCTGTTCCTGAAAAAGAAGATCGTAGTAATTAATGATTATCGGCTTTTTTGTGTCCCATTAAGGTTTTAAATTGCCATCTCAAATTTACGTACGTATCGACTATTTATAGATCGTACACATAAGACATTATAGCTTAGATAAAATACATCACATGCACGCATTAAAATTTACTTGGAATCCCATCTCTGGTCTTGATCTTGGTTTTTTAACCATACACTTCTACAGCCTTATGTTTGTAGTCGCTTTTTCATTAGGGTTTTACCTCATGAAAAAAATGTTTTTAAGAGAGGATGTTGCGTTAGAAAAATTAGATAGCTTATTTATTTATGCAGTAGTTTCCATCTTACTAGGTGCTCGACTAGGTCACGTGATATTTTATCAAACAGAGCTATTATGGGAAGATCCTCTATCAGTATTTCTACCCTTTAGCTTTGTGCCAGAATTTGAGTTTACGGGCTTTAGAGGGCTTGCAAGTCACGGAGCGGCGATCGCTACCATATTTGGTATGTATCTCTACAATAAAAAGGTACTTAAGAAATCGATGCT
>CAWUIT010000039.1:0-15146 GCA_963922345.1 uncultured Dokdonia sp.
AATGCAACTAATGGAACTGGATTAAGTACATCACCTAGTACAACAGCTAGCCACGATGCTACAACGCCTAGTAATTCCTTTATAGGTACTGGTACTTCTGGATCCTTTGATTTTGATTTTGGTAGTGAAACGTTAATAAGTGGCTTATCCTTTTGGAATCAAAATGGTGGCGGCCCAGGACCTAATGGTAGCTCAGGAATCCAGAATGTAATATTGTCCTACTCGACAGATGGAACTACATTTTTACCGATTCCAGGTGCTCCTACCCTATTTGCTCAAGTAACTGTAAGTGAATCTTCTGCCCCAGAAATTTTCACTTTTGATCAAATTTCTGCCACGGTGGTTCGTATGGAAGTTACAAGCAACTATGGGGATGGGAATACCGCTTTCGCGGAAATTGCCTTTGCCGACACTGCCTCCGGTTGTGGAGCACTCGTAACTTATGAAGGACCCTTTACAAATGCGCTTTGTGCAGGCGGTGGAGAACTTATCCAGACCGCGGGATTTGCTAGCGGAAGCCCCTTCCCTCTTGGCACAACGACAAATACGTTTGAAGTCACCGATGGTGCTGGAAATGTACAATCGTGCTCTTTTGATATCACTATTATTGATGACGTGGCTCCGCGAGCAGTTTGTCAAAATATTGTTCTACAAGTGGATGACTCAGGATCTGTTACTATTACACCAGAACAAGTTGATGGCGGAAGTGAAGATAATTGTGGCGACATAACCTTATCTATCGATATAGATACATTTACTTGTGCAGATGTAGGTGATAATGTTGTTACCCTCACAGTGACCGATAGCAATGGACTCACATCATCGTGTGAAGCTATTGTTACCGTAGAAGGAAATGCTGTTCCTACAGCCATATGTCAAGACATAACAGTACTCCTTGATGCAGAGGGAATGGCAACGATTACACCAGAACAGATTGATGGTGGAAGTTTTACAAGTTGTGGTACAATAACCCTAAGTGCAGACATAACAACATTTACGTGTGATAATCTAGGTGAAAATATCGTTATACTCACAGCAACTGATGATGCTGGAAACACTTCGAGCTGTGAAGCCATTGTTACCATTGAAAATAACGAACCTTTAAATTTAACGTGCCCTGAAGATCTCATAGTAAATCTATCTGATGTACTTGAGCCTGTTATCCCAAATAGTATCACTACTTCATTTAATGCTGCTTTTGGCAGTATATTGCAAAATACATTTAATGGTGCTGGTTTGAACGAATTTCCTAGTCTCTCTGCTAATCACGATGGCTCAGATGCAACTAATTCTTTTATTGGTTCTGGTACCTCTGGTGTTTTTGACTTTGATTTTGGTAGTGAGCGCACCATTACTGGATTCTCTTTCTGGAACCTTAATGCTGGTGGACCAGGAGCAAATGGAACTTCTGGCATTCAGAATGTAGCTATATCTTATTCTACAGATGGCACAACGTTTACGCCTATTGATGGGGCTCCAAATGTTTTCGCGCAAGCGTTATCATCAACAGAATCTGCTCCAGAAGTCTTTAGCTTCACTCAAATTTCTGCTGTTATTGTCCGAATTGAAGTCCTTAGTAATTATGGAGATAGTAATACTGGTTTTGCCGAAATTGCATTTGCAGATACCACTATAGGCTGTGGCGCAAGTATAAATTATGAAGGTCCCTTTACAAATGTAGATTGTTTAGGAGGGGGCGAACTTATCCAAACAGCTGGCTTTGCAAGTGGTAGCATCTTCCCACTTGGAACAACGACAAACACATTTGAAGTAACAGACATTAATGGTACTACGCTCACATGTTCATTTGATATAACGGTTATAGATGATGTTGCTCCAAGAGCTGTGTGTCAAGATATTACTATACAACTGGATGAAACTGGATCTGCTAGTATCGATGCGTCAGACGTGGATGGCGGTAGTACAGATAATTGTGGTGATGTTAGTATTGCTATAGATATAGATAAATTTGGTTGTGATAATGTAGGAGAGAATATAGTTACACTGACGGTAACTGATAGTAATGGTCTTACATCTTCTTGCGAGGCCATCGTTACTGTAGAAAATATGAATATCCCCGTTGCAGTGTGTCAAGAGGTCACATTAGAGCTCGATGCTACTGGAGTAGGTATACTAGACCCTGCATTATTAGATGGTGGAAGTACTTTTGTGTGTGGCCCTCTTACATTTGAAGCAGACATCACAGAGTTTACTTGTGAAAATCTCGGTGAAAATACCGTCATTCTAACGGTTACAGATCCGTCTGGTAATACAGCGACGTGTGAAACTATCGTAACAGTAGTCAATAATGAGCCAGTCACTATCACGTGTCCAGATGATATTGTTCTAAACCTCTCTGAAGTATTAGAACCTGCAACTATTACAAGTGCAACAACAACCTTTAGTCCTGCCTTTGGAAGTGAACTAACCAATGCAACCAATGGGACTGGATTAAGTACATCGCCTAGCACAACGGCTAGCCACGATGCTACAACGCCTAGTAACTCCTTTATTGGTACAGGAACATCTGGATCCTTTGATTTTGATTTTGGTAGTGAAACGTTAATAAGTGGCTTATCCTTTTGGAATCAAAATGGTGGAGGTCCTGGACCTGATGGGAGTTCAGGTGTTCAAAACGTTAGTTTCTTATCTTCTTCTGACGGAAGTACATTCACTCCTATTCCTGGAGCTCCAACCACATTTGCACAAGTAATGGCAAACGATGTTGCGGCACCAGAAATTTTCACATTTGATCAGATCGCAGCGACTACCATCCGTATGATTGTTGAGAGCAACTATGGAGATGGGAATACCGCTTTCGCGGAAATTGTATTCGCCGACACTGCATCAGGTTGTGGTGCACTTGTGACTTATGAGGGTCCATTTACAAATGCAGTATGCGCTGGTGGTGGAGAACTTGTACAGACTGCTGGGTTTGCTAGCGGAAGCCCATTCCCTCTTGGCACAACTACTAATACATTTGAAGTAACCGATGGCGCTGGAAATGTACAATCATGTTCTTTTGACGTAACTATTATTGATGACGTTGCTCCTAGAGCGGTTTGTCAATCAATTACTTTAGAAATAGGTCAAGATGGAACCACTACCATTACCGCAGAGGATGTGGATGGTGGCAGTACTGATAATTGTGGAGATATTACTCTTTCTATTGATAATGACACATTTACTTGTGAAAATATAGGAGATAATATTGTAGTCCTTACTGTAACCGATAGTAATGGACTCACCTCTACTTGTGAAGCAATAGTCACCATTGTAAGTGATGATCCTCCCACAGCAATATGTATGGATATTACAGTACAACTTGATGCAGATGGAATGGCAATGATCACTCCAGAGGACATTGATGGAGGTAGTTTCTCTAGCTGCGGTACTTTTGATTTAAGTATTGACCTTGACACCTTTACTTGCGAGAATCTAGGAGAAAATATAGTGACTCTTACTGCAACAGATGCTAATGGTCTCTCTACCTCTTGTGAGGCTATTGTGATCATTGAAAACACAGAGCCTCTTAATATAGAATGCCCTGATGATATTGTATTGAACCTTTCTCAGGTTTTAGACCCAGTTGCGGTGAGTAGCGCTACAACATCCTTTAGTCCTGCATTTGGTAGTTCATTAACTAATGCATTTAATGGAGCGGGACTTGAAACTTCGCCTAGTTTAACCTCAAATCACGAAGCTTCAACTCCAAATAACTCCTTCATAGGAACTGGATCATCTGGAGTGATAGACTTTGATCTGGGCAGCGAGACAATAATTAATGGTTTCTCCGTGTGGAATCAAAATGGTGGAGGTCCTGGTGCAAATGGTTCTTCGGGAATACAAAACCTTACAATTCTATCATCTATAGATAATGTGACCTATACCGTGATACCAGATGCTCCAACGCAGTTTAGTCAAGTCACAACGGCTGAACCTACTGAACCAGAAATATTTGCTTTTACGCAAATCTCTGCAAGATATATACGATTTGATATACAAAGTAATTATGGAGATGGTAATACAGGTCTGGCAGAAATTGCTTTTGCAGATGTTACAGATGGTTGCGGAGCCATCGTAAATTACGAAGGACCTTTTGAAAACCTAGATTGCTTAGGTGGAGGAACTCTAGAACAGACCGAAGGGTTTGCTAGTGGAAGTCCATTCCCATTAGGTACTACTACAAATACCTTTATTGCCACAGATATGGATGGCAATCAAGTCACTTGCAGTTTTACAGTTACCTTAACTGATGATGTTGCTCCTAGAGCTGTATGCGAACCATTAACTGTAATCCTAGACGAAAACGGTATAGCTACTATTACCCCGGATGCTATAGATGGTGGTAGCTCTGACAATTGTGGAGATATTACAACAAGCATTGATCTAGATACTTTTACATGTGATAATCTAGGAGAAAACATTGTAACGCTCACAGTTACAGACTCCAATGGAAATATCTCTAGTTGTGAAGCCGTAGTTACCGTAGAAACAACGATCGCACCCACCGCAGTTTGTACTAACATTACTGTTGAACTAGATGAAGAAGGACTAGTTACCGTAGATCCCGTCGAAGTAGATGGAGGCAGTACAGCTGTCTGTGGAGTATTAACGTATGACTTAGATATTTTTGAATTTACGTGTGATAACCTTGGAGAAAACACGGTAATCTTAACGGTTACAGATGAGCAAGGTCTAACGGCTTCTTGTGAAGCAATTATAACTGTAATTAACAATCAACCTATAGAAATTACCTGTCCAGAAGACATTGTGGTGAATCTTTCTGAGGTGTCTAATCCTATCATACCTACAGGAGCAACAAGCACTTTCACTAACGCTTTTGGCAGTGCATTATCTAATGCAATAGATGGAACAGGTTTGACAATTTCCCCTAGCCTTACTGCAAACCACGCTCCTACTACTCCAGACAACTCTTGGATCGGTGAAGGATCTAATGGTACTATCGATTTTGACTTAGGCAGTGAACAAACAATTAGCGGTTTCTCATTTTGGAATCAAAATGGTGGTGGTCCAGGTCCAGACGGAACTTCTGGAATAAGAGAAGTTATTATATCTGCTAGTGATGATGGTTCAACTTTTGTTCCTATTGATGGGGCTCCAACAATTTTCGCACAAGCGGTAAACAATGAAGAGACGGCTCCAGAAATTTTTAGCTTTACGCCTGTTACAACAAGTTTTGTAAGAATTGAAGTCTTGAATAATTATGGAGATGGAAATACGGCTTTTGCTGAAATTGTCTTTTCAAATGCAGCGTCTGGATGCGGAGCTATTATTTCTTATGAAGGTCCATTTACTAATGAAAATTGTGTTGGCGGTGGTACTGTTACACAAACTGCTGGTTTTGCTAGCGGTAATCCATTCCCCGTAGGTACCACTACTAACACCTTTAGTGTAGAAGATCAAAATGGTAATACTGACAGCTGCTCATTTACTATTACAATTATAGATGATCTCGCTCCTAGAATGTTTTGTCAAAATATTGAAATTGCGCTAGATGCAGATGGCAATGCTTCAATAAGTCCAGAAGATATCGATGGAGGTACGGTAGATAATTGTACATCAGTCACATTAACCGTAGATATAGATTCGTTTACTTGTGAGAACCTAGGCGAAAATGTCGTGACGCTCACGGCAACCGATGAAAATGGTAATACTGCTTCTTGCGAAGCTATCGTAACAATTACTAGTGCGACGCTACCAGAATTATCGTGTCAAGACATTACCGTTGAGCTTGATGAAAATGGGGTTGCAAGTATTACCCCTGCAGATGTCCTCTCAAATGCTACTACACCTTGTGCTATTGACACCGTGTCATTAGATATTTCAGAATTTGGGTGCGAGAATACGGGGCCTAATGTGGTAGTTGTAACTGCTACAGATAATGCAGGAAACACTGCTACCTGTGACGCAATCGTAACTGTACTTGATGTAACGGCTCCTACACCGGAATGTATGGATGCCACTATTACACTAGACGAAAACGGTATTGCTGTGTTGACACCGTCTGATGTGATTGGAAATCTAGTTGCAGTTCCTGGCATACCGTTTAATGGAGGAAGTCTCCCTCTAAGTATACCTCTTAGTGGAACTGGTGGGGCAAATTGCGCTGATGGACCAACCAGTTCTGTTGCGTCAGTAGACCTTATGGGAGCAATAGGTATTGAGTATAGCATTTCTACAGTCGTTGTAGATCTTGATCACTCCTTTGTAAGTGATCTAGACCTAACGCTTATCTCTCCTCAAGGAACAGAGATCGATCTCTCTTCTGGAAACGGTGGTAGTGGTCAAGGCTATGAGAATGCAACATTTAGTGACGATGGGGAAGATATTACAATGGCAACTGCTCCTCTTAATGGAATTTATGCTCCCGAGGGAGGAACCTTTGCAACGATATTTGATGGGGAACCAGTAAATGGTAACTGGACGCTATCCATCTGTGATAATGCGCAAGGTGACATTGGAGAGCTTTTAAGATTTGAAATTAATTTTGCAGATCCAGAGGATGATTTACTAGGTGTTCCAGACAACTGTAGCGGAACTACCGATATAGTATTTGATGTAGATACTTTTGATTGCTCAAGTGTAGGCGACAATATTGTTAACATCACAGTGACAGATGCAAAAGGGAATGAGGCTACTTGTACAGTAACAGTAACTGTGGTAGATGAAGCGGCTCCTGTAGCTATCTGTCAGAATATAGTAGTACTTCTAGATGAAGAAACTGGCACCGCTTCAATCACACCAGATATGATAGACAATGGCAGTTTTGACAATTGTGGGGATGCTATAACACTCAGTTTAGATATCACAGAATTTGGTTGTGAAGATGTAGGTGAAAATATTGTAATCTTATCAGTTACAGATGCAAATGGAAATGTAGGTACTTGTGAAGCTACCGTACTTGTAGATGCAGATGAGTTTGGACTCATCTCTTGTCAAGAAGATTTTACCGTAGAGGCAGATCTATCGGATCTTTACGAGATTGAAAGCTACATAGACTCACTTACTGATAACTGTGGCGGTGGGACTTTTACAAATGTCACCCAACAACCTGTTGCCGGTACCATTATAGATGCTCCACAAGAAGTCCCAGTTACCTTAAGTGGTTTTGATATGGACGGGAATGAGGTTACTTGCGAGTTTACTATTACTGTTACAAATAACCCATTAAGTGTAGATGATTTACGCTTACGCGAAAAAGATCTTGTATTGTTCCCTAATCCTACCTCAGGTGAGGTCACATTGAAAAATTTAAGCCCAACACCGCTGGATTACATGATCATTACAGATATAAGAGGGCGTAAGATCAAGCGTATTGATTTAAGCAATTCGAGTATTAATACATTATTCTCACTTGAAAATTATGAGGCTGGTGTCTATTTCATACACATACACGCAGGCGAAAGTAGATTTATAAAACGCGTGATGAAAAGATAATTAACTACTAATCTGCCAACTTGAAACCTCATCTTTCTTTAGAAAGATGGGGTTTTACTTTTTGAGTCTATTTGTATCTTCACATTATATTATATCGTTATGAAATATTTTACTATCATTTTATCACTTGCGTTAGTGACTAGTTGTGGAGAATCTAAAGACAATCCGGAAGGCAAAGATTTTACCACGTTGTTTGAAAGGTCCAATGGCACAGAAACTCCCACATATGAGGAGATAATCACTTTTTATAAAGAATTAGACGAAGCCTATGTGTCCATCAAAACCTATGAGGTAGGTATGACAGATGCTGGTAAACCACTCACACTAGTTACATTTAATCCCAATAGAAGTTTTTCTAGTGAATTTTCTGATGATATAGATGTAAGGCGCATTCTAATTAATAATGGCATTCATCCTGGCGAGTCTGATGGGATAGATGCTACGATGCTTCTTATGCGAGATCTAGCTCAGGGAAAGATTGAAGCTCCTCAAAATACATGGGTAAGCGCAATTGCTGTATACAATATTGGTGGTGCCCTTAATAGAAATAGTACTACAAGAACAAATCAAAATGGCCCGAAGGAATATGGCTTTAGAGGTAATGCTCGTAATTACGATCTCAACAGAGATTTTATAAAAAGAGATACAAAAAATGCAGCGGCCTTTGCTGAGATATTTCATATGATTGAGCCAGATATCTTTATAGACAATCATGTAAGCAACGGTGCAGACTATCAATACACACTCACCCATCTTTTTACACAGCATAATAAACTTGGTGGAGAATTAGGTGAGTATGTTCACAATGAGTTTCAACCTCTTTTAGAAGCAGATCTAAAGCGTAAAGATTGGGAGATCACTCCATATGTAAATGTATTTAATAGTGTTCCAGAAAAGGGTTTTAGTCAGTTTATGGACTACCCTAGATATTCAACGGGCTATACATCATTATGGAATACTATAGGTTTAATGGTAGAAACACATATGCTCAAACCTTACAAACCTAGGGTAGAGGGTACTTATGAGCTTATGAAAACAGTATTGAAACTTACTGCTGAAAATGGTCCTAAAATCAAAAAAATACGGGAAGAAGCTTTTAACGCTTTCGCGAAAGCGGAAACTTATCCTATCCAATTTGAATTAGACACAACACGTACCACAGATTTAAATTTTCTAGGCTACGAGGGCAAAATGGAACCCAGTCTACTCACAGGTAAAGACCGATTGAAGTACGATAGGAATAAACCTTTCTCTAAAAAAGTGACGTATTACGACTATTTTAAACCTGTAAAAGAAGTGACTATTCCCAAAGCGTATATAATACCAAGAGGCTATAGAGATATTGCTTTAATTTTAAGAGAAAACGATATACAATTTGATCAACTTAAAAAGGATACCACCTTTGTAGGTGAAGTATATCACATAGACGAGTATGAGACTAGAAGGAGTGCATATGAAGGTCATTATTTACACTACAATACTGAAGTAAAAAGTTCAAAACAAGAGGTCACGATAGCAAAGGGAGGTTATCTTGTACCTACAGATCAACGTGGTGTACGCTACTTGCTAGAGACACTAGAGCCTGAAGCTACGGATAGCTTTTTTAACTGGAACTACTTTGATACTATCTTACAACAAAAAGAAGGATTCTCCCCTTACGTCTGGGAAGATCTGGCTATGCAGTTCTTAGAACAAAACCCTACTGTACGCATAGAGTACAACTTAAAAAAATCCTTAGAACCAGATTTTGCAAATAACTGGTACGCGCAATTAGACTGGTTACACAAACAATCACCTAATTATGAGAGGGCTCACCTACGCTACCCTATCGTTAGGATGCTTAACTAGATATGAGTTTGGAAAGATAAGCTTGATATTTTCGTAAGATTTATCGAGCGCTTTTTGTGACTTTTCAAAGTTGAGCCACTTAGCCTTTTTGATTCCTTCTTTTGTTTGAGGCGTAAGCTCTGCATCAGAGCTTGTATGCATTTCAAACCAAAAGGTCTCTTTGAGCCTATACTTCCCATTACGTTTAAAAACGTGATAGGTAATCTTTAACGGTCTTGTGATTTTAAGTCCTTGGACCCCCGTTTCCTCACGTACTTCGCGTAATGCACAATCCTCAATATCCTCATCCTTTTCAATCTTACCTTTAGGTAGATCCCATCGACCATTGCGGTGTATAAATAATATTTCCTTTCTATCATTATATACAAGACCGCCGCCTGCAATAACTAGTTTAAGTTTCTTCCTTAAATGCTTTAGAAGTTTTTCCTCCTTGGGATGATAAAGATTTATATAAAGCTGCTCTCCCTTATAGAGTTTTTTGATCAATTTTTTGATCTTCACCTTTTTAATTGGGATCGTTTTATAATTCTTTCCTATCGCCTTCTCTGTAGATAGAATTATAGGAACATCATTCACAAAAACTTTATACATTTGCAGTATGATTTTAGACAAAGAAACGGCTAAAAAAACTGCCGAATTACTTTTGCAAATTAATGCAATAAAATTACAACCACAAACACCTTTTACTTGGGCTTCCGGATGGAAGTCTCCTATTTACTGTGATAACCGCATCACCCTATCTTATCCAGCAATACGAAACTTTATCCATCAAGAGATGGCAAAACAAGTAGAAGCTGTTTATGGTAAGCCAGATGCGATTGTAGGCGTAGCCACAGGAGCAATAGGCATCGGCATGCTTGTTGCAGACTATCTCAATGTACCCTTTGCATATGTGCGACCAGAGCCAAAGAAGCACGGACGTAAAAATCAAATCGAAGGTTTCTTACAACCTAATAGTAACGTTGTCGTGATTGAAGATTTGATAAGCACTGGAAAAAGTAGTCTTATGGCCGTAGAAGCTCTTGAAAATTCTGAAATGAAGGTCAAAGGGATGCTTGCCATATTTACCTATGGTTTTAAAGCCGCTCAAGATAATTTTAAGGATGCAAACGTAAATTTGCACACTCTTAGTGATTATCCTCACCTACTAGAGCAAGCACTAGACACAAATTTTATTACACAAGAACAACAAGAGACGCTAGAAAACTGGCGTAATGACCCTGCAAATTGGGGATAATGATATTAAAATAAAACTATGAATATAGATAGCTCAGTAAAAACTGTAAATCAATCTCAGGAAACAGTCTATAATTTTCTAATGAATGTTGAAAATTTTGAGAAGCTTATGCCAGAGAATACAAAATTTGAAAAAATAAGCGATACTCGTTTCCTTTTTGGCCTTAAAGGGATGCCCGAGATTGTTTTAGATCTCAAAGAAGGTATCCCTCATCATAAGGTGGTACTTGGTGCTGCAAGTGATAAGATTCCTTTTGAACTTACGGCAGATATAAAAGAAATCGAAGCACAAAAATCAGAAGTACAACTACATTTCTCAGGAGAATTTAATGCGATGATGGCTATGATGGTAAAAGGTCCTATCACAAAATTCATAGGTACGCTAGCAGATAATATGGATAAGATAAGCTAGAAAGCTTTCTATTAAATTATTCGTAAAAACTCAATAAGTCCTACAATCTAGAGCAATCTCGATGGTAGGACTTTTTTATATGCTTATTTTTACAGCATAAATTTTATAAAATGGCAGATATTAAAACACTTGAAGCATTTGTAACGCAGGTGCGTAGAGATATAGTGAGACAAGTTCATAAAGTAAATTCTGGACACCCTGGCGGTTCATTGGGCTGTGCAGAGTTTATAACAGTTCTCTATCAACATCTCATGAAGCGAAAGGAGGGATTTGATATGGATGGTATAGATGAAGATCTATTTTTCTTATCTAATGGTCACATATCCCCTGTATTTTATAGTGTTCTTGCCAGATCAGGATATTTCCCAGTAGAGGAGCTTAATACCTTTAGACTCTTGAACTCACGATTACAAGGACACCCTACCACACACGAGGGATTACCAGGAGTACGTATTGCATCTGGCTCATTGGGACAAGGTTTGAGCGTAGCAGTAGGTGCAGCGCAAGCAAAAAAATTAAATAAAGATCCACACACCGTTTATGTACTTATGGGTGATGGAGAATTGCAAGAAGGTCAAAATTGGGAAGCAATAATGTATTCATCTGCAAATAATGTCGATAATCTCATTGCTACAGTGGACCTTAACGGTCAGCAAATAGATGGGAGCACAGATAAAGTGCTTGATCTGGGTAGTGTACGTGCAAAGTTTGAAGCCTTTGGTTGGACTGTTTTTGATATAAAGGAAGGAAATGATCTAGAATCTATCATAAATGGTATGAATAAAGCAAAAGAGGCATCTGGAAAAGGGAAACCAGTATGTGTCTTACTTCACACAGTTATGGGTAACGGTGTAGATTTTATGATGGGGACTCACGCCTGGCACGGCAAAGCTCCTAATGATGAGCAGCTCGCAAGCGCACTTGATCAAAACCCTGAAACCTTAGGCGATTACTAAATCTTTTTATGTCACGCTTTCGCGAAAGCGAACAAAAATATTACAGAATGAAAACATACGAAAATACAGGAAGTAAAGACACACGATCAGGCTTTGGCGCGGGAATGACAGCGTTAGGTAGAACAAATCCTAATGTGGTCTCTTTATGTGCAGACCTTATTGGATCGCTCAAAATCCAAACCTTTATTGATGAAAACCCAGAGCGTTTTTTCCAGATAGGCATCGCCGAAGCAAATATGATGGGTATCGCTGCTGGTCTTACAATAGGTGGAAAAATTCCGTTTACGGGTACTTTTGCAAACTTTTCTACTGGAAGAGTATATGATCAGATACGACAGTCTATTGCTTACTCTGGTAAAAATGTAAAAATCTGTGCATCACACGCAGGACTTACGTTAGGAGAAGATGGAGCAACCCATCAAATCCTTGAAGATATTGGGCTTATGAAGATGCTTCCAGGAATGACTGTGATCAATACGTGTGATTATAATCAAACTAAAGCGGCTACACTCGCTATAGCAGACCACGTAGGTCCAGTTTATCTAAGGTTTGGAAGACCCGTAGTGCCTAATTTTACGCCAGAAGATCAAACTTTTGAAATAGGGAAAGCGCTCCAATTGCAAGAAGGAAATGACGTAACTATAGTCGCTACCGGACATTTAGTTTGGGAAGCGTTAGAGGCTTGTAAAACACTAGCAGATAAGGGCATTACTGCAGATATTATTGACATCCATACTATAAAACCACTTGATGTAGATGCTATTGTAAACTCAGTAAAAAAGACCGGATGCATTGTAACCGCAGAGGAGCATAACTACTTAGGTGGTCTTGGAGAAAGTGTTGCGAGAGAGCTCTCTCTGGTACACCCAACCCCACAAGAATATGTTGCTACAGAAGATACTTTTGGAGAGAGCGGCACTCCCGCACAACTTATGGAAAAGTATGGTCTTAATGCAAAAGCAATTGTAAATGCGGCATTAAAAGTGGTAGATAGAAAATAAAAACGATTAAAAACACGTTTTAAAAATATCTTAGGCAGTATGCATTGTAACATACTGCTTTTTTATTTGTCATTTATTTATCAAAAAACAATCTATTATGAAAAAAATCATTTTTGCAATTGTACTCTTATCAGGTATCGCGCTGCATAGTCAGAGCGCTGGCTTTGGGATAAAGGGAGGTCTTAATTATGGAGAAATAGGCGATGCTGAGTTTTCTACAGAATTTGCAACAGAAACCTTTAGTAAAGAAAACAAGACTGGGTATCACGCAGGTATATTTTATAAAATTGAACTTGCTGGCCTCTTCTTGCAACCAGAGATTATGTACACAAAATTAAATACAGCTTATTCTGGCGAAAGCACAGTGTTTCAAACAGACGGTGACCTTGACTTTGAGTTGTCTAAAATTGACGCCCCTATCCTTTTGGGACTTGACCTAATAGGCCCCATCAATATTAAAGCAGGCCCTTCTTTTCAATACATTTTAGATAGCGGATTTGATGGTGACAATACAAACTTTGAAGACCCTGAGAAATCCATAACTGTAGGTTATCAATTAGGAGTGGGTATCTCTCTTAAACAATTAGGGTTTGATGTGAGGTACGAGGGTGGCTTTACTGATAATACTATTGTATCAGAAAATAGTGTTGAAAATGCAGGATTTACAGTAGACACAAGACCCTCTCAATGGATTTTGAGTCTCTCCTACTCTTTTGGAGATAATTAAATCTCAAATAAACTATTTTAAAAAAGCAACTCGTTAGGGTTGCTTTTTTTTTGCTTTCGCGAAAGCGTAACCCCTTTTACGAGAAACATTATTTAAATTTTTAATACTCAAAGGTTGGAAAAGTACAGCAAATTCTTTGTTTGACCCTTTACTGATTACTTTATATACTAATTTTCCCTTACTTTACTGTTCAAATAAAACATTAGCAACACTTTGTACTCAATAGGTTATGACATAGGAAGCTCGTCTATAAAAATTGCACTTATTGAAAAAAGTTCTGGAAAGAAAGTAGCATTACATCAAGAGCCCTCTGAGGAAATGGAAATCCAAGCACCTCAAAAAAACTGGGCAGAACAGGACCCAGATCTATGGTGGACACATATTTGTAACGGCACTAAAAAGATAATTGCTCACTCCAAGATTGACGCTTCACAAGTAACAACTGTAGGTTTAGCTTACCAAATGCACGGTCTAGTAATTGTAAACAAGGAGGGTAGTCCCTTACGTGATGCTATAATTTGGTGCGACAGTCGTGCTGTAGCTATAGGACAAAGCGCTTATGAAAATCTGGGCCATAACTGGTGCGCTCAAAATCTATTAAATTCCCCTGGCAACTTTACAGCATCTAAACTAAAATGGGTTAAAGAAAATGAACCGGACATTTACCAGAAGATCTGGAAATATATGCTTCCCGGTGACTACATCGCATACAAACTCACTGGCAACCTATTGACCACAAAAAATGGCCTCTCTGAAGCTACACTATGGAATTACAAGACAAATAATGTAGCCACAGAACTTCTTGATTATTATGGAATATGTCATACTCTAACACCTCAAATTACTGACAATTTTACGCACCAAGGAAACGTAACTAAGGAAGCTGCGATCGCTACTGGCTTGACTACAAATGCGGCTGTAAGGTACCGCTCTGGTGACCAGCCCAATAATGCCTTAGCACTCAATATTTTAAAACCAGGTGAAGTTGCAGCAACTGCAGGTACTTCTGGTGTTGTCTATGCAGTAACCGATGCTAATGAATTTACTGAAATTGAAAAGGTAAACCATTTTGCACATGTAAATTACACAGATAATGATGCATTGATAGGGCGCCTCCTCAACTTGAACAGTTGCGGTATTCAATATCGCTGGCTTAAGGAAAACTTTAACGAGCAATCTTATGAGCAAATGAATGAAAAGGCAAGTACAATTCCTCTAGGTTCTGAGAGTTTAATCCTCCTTCCTTTTGGGAATGGTGCAGAGCGTATCTTTAATAATAAAATTATCGATTCGCACATATGTAATTTAAACCTCAACATTCATACAGCTGTCCATCTATTTAGAGCCGCCTTAGAGGGTATAGCCTTTGCTTTTGTTTATGGAATTGAGTTATTAAGAAAAGATAAAACTCATATTAAGGTCTTGCGAGCTGGCAATGATAACCTCTTTCGCTCCGAGATCTTTGCCACAACTATCGCTACACTCACAGATCTGGATATTGAAAT
>CAWUIT010000040.1:0-14920 GCA_963922345.1 uncultured Dokdonia sp.
GCAAAATATCGTGCATTCACGTCGATCCCAAAGGTATTGTAGGGTTGTAAAGAAATATTTTCTTGAACGATCATTAATCTCTGTATTCCTTTAAAGCTGCTTTTAAGATTTTGACAGCATCTTTTAAGTGCTCCTCTTCAAGTACATAAGCAATGCGCACTTGATTTAGACCAACATTATCGCTGCTGTAGAAACCAGCAGCAGGCGCTACCATAATTGTTTTACCATCTACATCAAAAGACTCTAACAACCACTGTGCAAATGCATCTGCATTTTTTACTGGTAACGAAGCGATACAGTAAAATGCACCTTTAGGTTTTGCTACTTTCACCCCTGGAATTTCTTCTAGACCTGCTACAAGTGTATCTCTTCGGGAGACATATTCGCTTATTACATCATCAAAGTACTGCTGTGGTGTTTCCAGAGCTGCTTCACTTGCAATCTGAGCAAAGGTGGGAGGACTAAGCCTTGCTTGTGCAAATTTCATAGCGGTACTCATTAATTCTTTATTGCGACTTACGATGCAACCTATGCGTGCACCACACATAGAAAATCGCTTTGATACAGAATCAATCATAATGGCGTTATCATCTATATCACGCTGCTTTAAAACAGAATGATGTGTATGTCCATCATACGCAAACTCGCGGTACACCTCATCTGCTATTAAAAAAAGATCGTGCTTTTTAACAAGTTCTGCCAGTTGTCTAATCTCATCTTCAGAGTAAAGATATCCCGTAGGGTTTCCTGGATTGCAGATTACAATTGCCTTTGTCTTTGAAGAAATAAGTTTTTCAAAATCTGATATGGGAGGTAATGCAAAGCCTTCTTCTAAAGTCGAGATTACGGGTACCACCTTGACACCACTTGCCGTTGCAAACCCATTATAGTTTGCATAAAATGGTTCTGGTATAATGATCTCATCACCTGGATCTGTCACACTCCCCATTGCAAAAAGTAACGCTTCTGAGCCTCCAGTAGATATTATAATATCCTCAGATGTAACATCTATCCCGTGATTGCTGTAATAAGTTGCTAGCTTATCTCTATATGATTGAAAACCCGCACTGTGACTATACTCTAAGACTTCAAGATCGTTATTACGCACGGCGTCAAGAGCCACTTGTGGCGTTTTAATATCAGGCTGCCCTATATTGAGTTGATAGATTTTAATTCCTCTAGCCTTTGCCGCATCTGCATAAGGCACTAGTTTACGTATAGGTGATTGAGGCATTGCAAGCCCCTTTTTTGATATTGCTGGCATATAAATTCTTTTACGCAAAAATGCGGAATATTATGCGTTTTCTAAAACGTAGCTTGTGGTATTTTGCTTTCGCGAAAGCATAAAAAAACCGCCCATCTGGGCGGCTTTAAAATGTTATAAGACCATATGCTTATCTACCTGCTTCTGGCTTAACTGTACCTTTAATTTTTAAACTCTTTGGCTCCTCAGAAGCATTAGAATAAACGGTTATTGTTTTTCTAATAGGTCCTGGTCGCTTTGTGTCATACTTTACCTCTATTTCACCTTTTTCTCCTGGTTGAATTGGGTTCTCCGGTTTTTTAGGTATCGTACAGCCACAAGTGGAGTATACACGCGCCACAATTAAAACGTCATTACCTGTATTTGTAAAAGTAAATTTACGCACGCCGTCACTACCGTATTCTATCTCACCGTAATCTACCACATCAGAATCAAAAGTGATTTCTGCTTTCTTTTCTTGTGCTTGAACGCTCACTGCTAGCAGCATAGCGACAAATAAAAACAATACTTTTTTCATAATTTTAAATATTTGAGGGAAATCAAATGTAACCACAAATTAAACGGTTACCAAAAAATGATGTTAACAACAGTCTTTTGCAAAGAGTCCAAATGCTTTTAAAAATAGCACTTAACATCTGTAAAATCCTACTGTTATCCCTACTTTTGCCTACTTTAAGACAATAATTAGACCAAACTATGAGCATTGCTTCAAAATATGATTCTACTCAAGTAGAAGATAAGTGGTACAACTACTGGATGGAGAATAATTTCTTTCACTCAACACCTGATGAAAGAGAGCCTTATACCATTGTGATCCCTCCACCTAACGTAACTGGTGTATTACATATGGGTCACATGCTCAATAACACGATTCAAGATGTCTTAATACGAAGAGCACGCTTATTGGGCAAAAATGCTTGCTGGGTACCTGGTACAGATCACGCATCTATAGCTACAGAGGCAAAAGTTGTTGCTAGGCTCAAAGAACAAGGCATACAGAAATCAGACCTCACAAGAGAGGAGTTTCTGGCGCACGCCTGGGAGTGGAAAGAAGAGTACGGCGGCGTGATCTTAGAGCAGCTCAAAAAGCTAGGTGCGTCTTGTGATTGGGAGCGTACGGCTTTTACGATGGATCCTAAAATGTCAGAGTCTGTTATTAAAACCTTTGTAGATCTTTATAACAAGGGTCTAATCTACCGAGGGTACCGTATGGTAAATTGGGATCCCGAAGCAAAAACTACACTCTCAGATGAGGAAGTAATTTATGAAGAAAAACAAGGCTTATTATATTACCTCAATTATAAGATAGAGGGATCAAACGACACACTTACCATTGCTACCACGAGACCTGAAACCATTTTTGGAGATACTGCAATCTGTATCAATCCTACAGATGAGCGCTTCCAGCATTTAAAAGGAAAAAATGCCATCGTACCTATTGCAAATAGGGTGATCCCCATAATAGAAGATGAGTATGTGGATGTAGAATTTGGAACAGGTTGTCTAAAGGTAACACCAGCTCACGATGAAAATGATAAAGTGCTTGGAGATAAGCACCAGCTTGAGGTAATTGATATCTTTAATGCAGATGCTTCCCTTAATAGCAATGGACTACATTATGAAGGTCAAGATCGGTTTGAATGTAGAAAAAACATAAAAAAAGAACTTGAAAGTTTAGGCGTACTTATTAAAACGGAAGAGCACATCAATAAGGTGGGTACCTCAGAGCGTACAAAAGCGATTATTGAACCAAGACTATCTGATCAGTGGTTTCTTAAAATGGAAACACTTGCAAAACCTGCCATTGAGTCAGTTTTAGAAACTGGTGAGGTAAAACTTTTCCCAGAGAAGTTTAAAAACACCTATCGCCATTGGATGGAAAATATAAGAGATTGGAATATCTCACGACAGCTTTGGTGGGGGCAGCAAATTCCAGCTTATTATTATGGTAATGGTAAAGAAGATTTTGTAGTTGCAGCGTCTATTGAGGAAGCAGTTACGCTTTCGCGAAAGCGTACTGGAAAAGACACCCTAACCGCGAGTGACCTACGTCAAGATGAAGATGCGCTAGATACGTGGTTTAGCTCCTGGTTATGGCCTATGAGTGTTTTTGACGGGATACGTAATCCTGATAACGATGAGTTTAACTACTATTACCCTACAAATGATCTCGTAACTGGACCAGATATTTTATTCTTTTGGGTAGCTCGAATGATCATTGCTGGATATGAGTATACAGAAAAGAAGCCATTTGAGAATGTATATCTCACAGGTTTAGTAAGAGATAAGCAGCGCCGTAAGATGTCTAAATCTCTTGGGAACTCTCCTGATGCTCTTAAGTTAATTGAACAATATGGTGCAGATGGTGTACGAGTAGGACTATTGTTAAGTAGCGCAGCTGGAAATGACCTTATGTTTGATGAGGATTTATGCAATCAAGGGAAAGGGTTCATAAATAAAATCTGGAACGCTTTTAGACTCATTAAAGGTTGGGAGATAGATGATACTATAGAACAACCAGATCACAGTACAAAAGGAATAGAATGGTATCAAAGCCGTTTCAACCAAACGCTTTTAGAGATTGAAGATCACTTTTCTAAATATCGTATCTCAGACGCGCTTATGGCAAGTTATAAGCTTGTATGGAATGACTTCTGCGGGTGGTTATTAGAGATTGTAAAGCCAGAATACCAAAAACCTATTGATCGCGCTACGTATGAAGCCGTCATTAAAGCACTTGAAGATAATCTGCGTATTCTACACCCTTTTATACCCTTTGCTTCTGAAGAAATCTGGCAATCGATAAACGAGCGTACTCCAGAACAGGCACTTATCGTAAATAAATGGCCCCAGAGTGGTGCTATACAAGAGGATATCATATCGCTGTTTGACTACACAACTCAAGTTATATCTGGAATAAGGACTATAAGAAAAAGTAAGAATATTTCATTTAAGGATCAAATCGAGCTTCACATATTGAGCAATGAAGAGATTCCAGCTACGTATGATGGCATCATAAAAAAGTTAGGTAATGTGAGTGAGATCGCTTTCGCGAAAGCGCCTCTCGAAGGAGCGCTGTCATTTAGAGTTAAATCAAATGAATATTTCATACCGCTAGCCGGAGCCATAGATATAGACGCAGAGATTAGTAAAATACAAGAGGAACTAACCTACACAAAAGGATTTTATAAATCTGTGAGTGGTAAGTTATCCAATCAACGATTTGTAGATAATGCCCCAGAAAAAGTGGTCGCTATAGAACGTCAGAAAATGGCAGATGCCGAAGCAAAAATTGAAGCTTTGGAAAAGAGATTAGCTAGTTTAAAATAGAATAAGATAGTATTTCTCTCGAACTATTATTGGGATGGTGACAAATACTTTTCGGCTGCTGCGATATAAGCTTCCATAGCTTCATTTGAGGTCATATTTTTAACTTGTAGAAGCGCATTGATTTTAAAAGCGCTCACGAGCTCGTGCTCTCCTTCACTATGACTAAATGTGTTTTTCTGGGTTGCTTGCTTATAGAGTGCGTAGAACTGCAATAGCACATCTGGAGGAAATTCTTGCTTAGAGTTACTTACCCTAAAAAAGGCATCTTCAAATCTTTTTTGGAGTGCCTTATTTTTCATTATACAGATGCTATAACAGACTGCGCTCCTTTCACAAGCTGGTTAAGCTCAACGTCTAGTTTAGTCCCTAGAGGAAAATATAAATCTACTCTAGAACCAAATCGTATAAAGCCACTGTCCTCACCTTGTTTTACAAGCTGCCCTTCCTCTGCATAATTGATGATACGCTTTGCGAGTGCTCCCGCAATCTGTCTGTACATAACATCTCCAAATTTTTCTGTTTCAACAACCACAGTAGTACGTTCATTTTCTGTACTTGACTTAGGGTGCCAAGCAACTAAGTACTTACCAGGGTGATACTTGCTATATTTAATCTTACCACTAGCAGGATAGCGAGTTACGTGCACATTAAGAGGAGACATAAACACAGAAACTTGAAGGCGTTTATCTTTAAAAAACTCTTCTTCAAAAACCTCTTCAATAACAACTACCTTACCATCTACTGGAGACGTTATCAAACTTGGGTCTTGAGGTGCTGTACGATCAGGATTTCTAAAAAACTGAAGCACCAGAATGAGTAAAATACCCAAGGCCGCAGCAACAACATAAAACAGCCAATTTTTATCCAAAAACTTATTGGCAACCAAGATAAACCCCGTAAAAATGACTAATGATAAAACAATGATCTTATACCCTTCTCTATGGAACATAATCTAGAACTATTAAAAATAAATACAAAAATGGCGCAGCAAATATAATACTGTCTAATCTGTCGTATAAACCACCGTGCCCTGGCATTATACGGCCGCTATCTTTTACGCCAGCCTGTCTTTTAAGCTGCGATTGAATAAGATCACCCAAAGTACCAAAAACCGAAGTAACAATAGCTACCGTTAACCATAGTTGCAAGCTGAGTAAATCTGTAAAATAGAAAAAGCCGACACTAGCAATTGCACAAAATACTAAGCCACCTAGGAAGCCTTCTACTGTTTTATTAGGCGAAATACGTTCCAATAATTTATGTTTCCCAATGCTTTTACCAACTATAAATGCGAATGTATCATTGATCCAAATAAGAGCAAAAACACTAGCAACTAATAGCGAAGTGTACTCCCCTTTGTAAGATGGAAGTAAAATTGTAAAAACCACACCTCCAATTATGTAAAAAATGGTATAAAAATATTTCTGAACTACTGTAATGTAGCGCTCTGAAGGACTAATCAAATTCTTAATTAAATATAAATTTATACATATAGTGCTTCCCAGAAATATTAAAGTAGCTATACGCTCAATCTTTATATAGCAAAGTAGTGCAACGCTTATGATGATAAATGCGTAAGGCAATAGTGATTTTATACCAACAAGTTTTAAAAACTCATATAGAACAACAATACCTAAAATAAAGAAAACTACCATATACGTAGTCTCTAATGAGAAAATTGCTAGAAGCAAAAGTGTCACATAAAGTAATCCAGAAAGTGCACGGATAATGACTTCTCGCATATTAAAGATCTTCTAAGAGTAAGAGATAAAGATTTTTTGTACTACTTCCATAGGTCATAAAATCTTTATCATCATCTTTAGATTCAAAATTCTTGATTGTAGTAATATTTGTAGGTATTCCTCCAGAATTTTTATTTTTTATGAGGCGTAGGCCTTCCCCGATGGTATTTACGATTTGGCTTGTTGTTCCAAAAACAATAATATTCTTTGGAAAATCAATTAACTTGAGCTCTTTGAGTTGCTTAGAACAGACTAAAAGAGAACCATCGTTTGCAACAAGACTTTCACAAGTAGTTAGAAAAAAAGAAGAATCTTTATCGGTTCCAAATGTAAGATTATATCCTTGAAATAAATTTTTTAAATGATCATCAAAGCAAAAGACATTACTCTCATACCAATCATTTTCTAATAAAATATTATCAAAGTTCTCTTCTATTTCCTTTTGATTGAGTGCATATAAAAACCTCCCTCCATTAATGATAAAGTTTTTTGTGAAGCGCTCATCTGCTGGCGTATTGATATCCGGCATATATTTACTGCGCACTTCACCGTCTTTATCTTGATGGGGGCTGTTTGATTTAGATGTATTTCCAAAGATTTTTCTAAAAATACTCATCAAAAGGTTTTATCAACTCTGGTGTATCAATCAAATATAAAAAATCTTGATTGAACCTTAGATACAATCAAGATTTTTTAAAATAGTATTGAAAAAATTAATTTTCTGGAATCGGCTTTGGCTCGACTACTTCCTTAGCTCCCCAAGGTCTTTCACCAAATATTTCTTCAAGGTTATCTTTAAAAATAACTTCTTTATCAAGTAAATACTCTGCGAGCTGGGTAAGTTTATCCTTTTCTTTTGTAAGAAGGTCTATAGCACGTTGGTATTGCTCTTCAATAATATTTGATATTTCCTTATCTATTATTTCAGCTGTTTGCTCGCTGTAAGGCTTTGTAAAACCGTTATCAGATTGCCCAGTTGAATCGTAATAAGTAAGGTTACCTACTTTATCATTAAGACCGTAAACTGTTACCATCATTCTAGCTTGCTTAGTAACTTTTTCAAGATCACTAAGAGCTCCTGTTGATATTTTATTAAAGATCACCTTCTCTGCTGCACGACCTCCTAAGGCTGCACACATCTCATCAAGCATTTGCTCTGGACGTACGATTAAGCGCTCTTCTGGAAGGTACCAAGCCGCACCAAGTGATTGCCCTCTTGGAACTATTGTAACTTTTACAAGTGGTGCTGCGTGCTCGAGCATCCAGCTCACTGTAGCGTGACCAGCCTCGTGAAAAGCGATCGCTCGTTTTTCATCTTTGGTAATAATTTTGTTTTTCTTTTCTAATCCTCCAACAATACGATCTACTGCATCAAGAAAATCTTGCTTACCAACAGCTTTACTTCCCTTTCTAGCGGCGATTAAAGCAGCTTCATTACACATATTTGCAATATCAGCTCCAGAAAATCCAGGAGTTTGTTTTGCTAGGAAGTCTACATCAAGCTCATCATCAACTTTCTTTAATGGACGCAAGTGTACTTCAAATATCTCCTTACGCTCTCGCACATCAGGTAAGTCAACATAGATCTGTCTATCAAATCGACCCGCTCTCATCAACGCTTTATCTAACACATCTGCTCGGTTTGTAGCTGCCAGTACAATAACATTGGTATTCGTACCGAAACCGTCCATTTCAGTCAACAATTGGTTAAGCGTATTCTCCCTTTCATCATTTCCTCCAGAAAAATTATTCTTACCTCTCGCTCTACCTATAGCATCTATCTCATCAATAAAAATTATTGCTGGTGATTTCTCTTTTGCTTGCTTAAACAAGTCACGTACTCTTGACGCACCTACTCCTACGAACATCTCAACAAAATCTGATCCTGATAATGAGAAAAATGGCACTTTTGCTTCTCCAGCCACAGCTTTTGCTAGCAACGTTTTACCAGTACCTGGCTGACCTACAAGTAATGCACCTTTAGGTATCTTACCACCTAAGCTCGTGTATTTTTCTGGATTCTTGAGGAAGTCTACAATTTCTTGAATTTCTTCTTTTGCTCCTTCTAATCCAGCAACGTCTTTAAACGTAGTTTTTATATCCGTCTTTTCGTCAAATAATTTTGCCTTAGACTTACCGATATTGAATATTTGACCACCTGGACCTCCACCACCACCGGAAGACATACGACGCATAATAAAGATCCATAGACCAATAATTAATATAAAAGGAAGGAAGCTTGCGAGTAGTCCCCACATATCCCCTTCAGTTTCGTAAGAAACACGCGTATCTAAATTATTATCATCAATAATTTGATTAATCTCGTTTTCAAAATTCTGAAGATCTCCTATTTCAAATCTATAATCTGGAGCAGCTGCAGATGGTTGTAAAAACCCTGTTCCCCTTCCTTTATTGTGAATTTCCTTAGCCTCTGCCTCCTTTGTAAGGTATACTTTTACAGAATTTTTATTTACAATTTCAATTCTTGCAACATCGCCATCTTCAAGATATTCTTCAAATTGATAAAGGGATGTTTTCTTTGCCTCACCTAGCCCCGTACTACCTGTAAGCATACTTATAGCAATAAATATTACTACAATAAGCCCATAGATCCAGTAGGAACTAAACTTAGGTTTATTTGGCGGTGTACCGCCAACTTTCTTTTCTTCTTTAGCCATTTATTTTTTTTTAGTAATTAGAGGGAATAGAAGTAATCTTTGCATCGCCCCATAGACTTTCAATATCATAAAACTCGCGTACATGCTTTTGAAAAACGTGCACTACAACATTTACGTAATCCATTAGAACCCATTCTTGATTCTCTAAACCTTCAATATGCCACGCTTTTTCTTGGAGTGCTTTACTAGCAGTCTTTTGCACAGAGTTGACGATTGCCCCCACTTGAGTATTAGAAGTACCATCGCAAATAATAAAATAATCACAGACTGTATTTTCTATATCTCTTAAATCCAGAATATCAATATTCTGCCCCTTCACATCCTCAATTCCTTCAACGATTTTAGCTATTAATTGATCTGTGTTCTTTTCCTTTTTTGCCATTAAATTCTTTAATTTACACAAAGTTATTACAAATTTACATTACTCTGCGGTCTTAACACAAGTTTAGACTACGTGTTTTCTATATGCGCATAGACAAACTTCATTCCATTGACAGTACAAATGATTACATAAAACGTATTTTCAAAGAAGAAGATGCTCAAGAAGATTTTGTAGCCTGGTCAATCGAGCAAACAAAAGGCCGTGGCCAGATGGGTACTACCTGGGAATCAACTAAGGGTAAGAACCTCACATTCAGCGTGTTTAGAAAGGTAAAACGTATTAAAACACAAGAGCAATTTTATGCACTTATGGCCGCATCTCTCGCTGTAAAAGATGTATTATCATCACTCCTCATAAAAAATGTTCGTGTAAAATGGCCTAACGACATATTGACAGACAACTCTAAAATATGTGGGATTCTCATAGAGAGTATCATAAAAGGCAATCAACTAGATGCTATGATTATAGGCGTGGGTCTCAATGTAAATCAAACTGAGTGGAAAGGAGCTCCTCGCGCCACCTCAATAAAAAAAATAACTGGTATTCATTTTGAACTTGAAGAGATACTTAAAATGCTTCTTAATCAATTTCATCATTATGTAGACTTGTTACTTAAAGGAGACTTTGAAAAGATAAAACTCGACTATGAAACACATCTTTTTAAAAAAGACAAACCAGCGACCTTCAAGAGAGCAAATGGAGCAAAATTTGTAGGTATAATCAAAGGGGTAACATCTTCTGGAAAACTAATTTTGCTAGAAGAAGACGATGTAATTAATGAGTATGATCTTAAGGAAGTACAACTACTTTATTAAAGTACGCTTTCGCGAAAGCATACTTACTCTCAATCCTTTATTTAGTATCTTTGTACTGCTATAAAAAATGCTATGCAAGAAGAACTCACAATATCACGACCAGAGCGCGTTGCAAAGCCAAAATGGCTGCGCGTTAAACTACCAACTGGTAAGAAATATACAGACTTACGTAGTCTGGTAGATAAATATAGTTTAAATACCATTTGTACCTCAGGAAGCTGCCCAAATATGGGAGAATGCTGGAGTGAAGGCACCGCGACTTTTATGATTTTAGGTAATGTATGTACGCGCTCATGCGGTTTTTGTGGTGTAAAAACAGGAAGGCCTGAGCAGGTAGATTGGGAAGAACCAGAAAAAGTAGCTAGATCCATAAAACTTATGGATATAAAGCACGCAGTTATCACTTCGGTAGATCGTGATGATCTCAAAGATATGGGTACTATAATCTGGGCAGAAACGGTTCAAGCCATCCGTAGGATGAATCCTAACACAACACTAGAGACACTCATCCCTGATTTTCAAGGTCGAGAAGATTTAATAGACCGTATTGTAGCTGTAGCTCCAGAAGTGGTGTCTCATAATATGGAAACAGTAAAACGTCTTACACGTGAAGTACGTATCCAAGCAAAATATGAACGAAGTCTAAACGTCTTAAAATACCTTAAAGATTCTGGCATTGAGAGAACAAAGTCTGGTATCATGTTAGGCTTAGGAGAGACTGAGAGTGAGGTCATCCAAACACTGGAAGATTTAAGATCTGTAAATCTTGATATTGTAACCATAGGTCAATATTTACAACCTTCAAAAAAACACCTCCCAGTAAAACAATTTATTACTCCAGACCAGTTTCAGAAGTATGAGAAGATTGGTTTAGAAATGGGATTTCGTCACGTAGAAAGCGGCGCTTTAGTACGCTCATCGTACAAGGCTCAGAAGCATCTTACATAATTCTATGTCAAAAATTAAGATTGGTATCAACGGTTTTGGCCGCATAGGCCGTACTGTTTTTAGACTTATACAACAACATCCAGATATGGAGGTTGTTGCTATAAATGACCTAGCAGATGCTCGCACACTATCACATCTCCTTAAATACGACAGTATACACGGTCAGATAGCTGGAGAGGTACGCTTTCGCGAAAGCGTAATCACATTCAACAATAAAGATATACCATTATACAACGCGTCTCATATTAGTGATATTCCTTGGTCTCAAACAAGCCCTGATATTGTAATTGAAAGCACAGGGAAATTCAAGTCATTCACTGAACTTAATAAACATATTGAGAATGGGGCTGGTAGAGTAATTTTAACAGTACCTCCCGCCGATGAGAATATACCCATGATTGTTTTAGGGGTAAATGATCATCTTATCAAACCAGATGATCTTATCTTGTCAAACGCATCTTGCACGACCAATAATGCGGCCCCTATGATACAAGTTATAGATAATCTGTGTGGTATTGATCAGGCATATATCACTACTATTCACTCATATACCACAGACCAAAGCCTTCACGATCAACCACATCGTGACCTACGAAGAGCAAGGGCTGCGGGCCAGAGTATCGTTCCTACAACTACTGGAGCGGCTAAAGCACTTACAAGTATCTTCCCACACTTATCAAATGTTATAGGCGGTTGTGGTATAAGAGTACCCGTGCCCAATGGATCGCTTACAGACATTACCCTTAATGTAAAAAGTGATACCTCCATCGCAAGTATTAATGAAGCGATGTATGAAGCGTCAACCACCAATCTTAAAGGAATTCTATCTTACACTGAAGATCCCATAGTTTCAATAGATATCATTGGTAATTCTCACTCGTGTGTTTTTGACTCTCAAATGACTTCAGTTATAGGTAAAATGGTAAAAATTATAGGCTGGTATGACAATGAAATGGGGTATTCTAGCAGAATAGTGGACTTAATTTCTCGAATTTCTGTAAAATAATTTATCTTGTACTCGAATAATGTACCCTAAATATGAATGTACTCGTCGTACGTTTTTTTCTTGCGATTTTAATTGCACTCCCTTTTGTGGCTCATACTCAAGAGCGGGAGACTATTAAAGAGACGCTTACAAATGATAAAATAGATTCGCTTTTAAAGCGTGCTGTTACTGCTGTTGCTGAGCGTAATTACGACCAAGCTATTGATATTTTAAAGTACTCTCGTGATCTAGCTACAGAAATTAATCATACAAAACGCGTGGGTCTTACTACTGGAACTCTCGCAAAATTATATCTTCAGCTTGATGAGTATGATAAAGCTCTAATCGAAAACCAACGGGCGATTATTGCACAAAAAGAAGCAGGAAGTACAGATCTTCTCGGTCAAAGTTACATTACAGCGGCAAAACTGGCGCTCGTTAGAAAAGAGACAGGCGCAGCGTTGGAAAATGTTAATTCTGGAATAACCATATTAGAAAATAGTAATAGATCAGATTTAAAATCTCAACTATATACAATTAAAGGTGACATCCTGAAGAATAATGAAAGTTTTATAGAAGCCATACAGGTTTATAATCAAGCCATAGAACAGGCTACACTATCAAACAATTCTTATTTAAAAGCGCAGGCACTTACAAATAAATCCATAAGCCTCGCTAGACTCAATAGATTAGAAGAAGCAGATGAAACACTCTTAGAAGTAGAAAGTTTTCTAAAAGGAAAAGAATACCCCTCTATAGAGGCATCCTTGTCAGAGTCAAAATATCTTATTGCTCAAGGGAGAGGTAATTATAAGGAAGCAAATGATCATTTAAAAGCTTACTATACTACTATAGAACCAGCCGCACAACAATTAATTGTACAAAATGCACAGCTACCTACCACTAATAGTCCAGAACTTGAGGCTATGGTTGATAGACTTGCTGAAGACGTTAGAATTGAAGAAGATCGACAATCTAGAGCAATGAGACTTACCCTTGTTTTAAGTATAGCGCTTTGTTCTATTCTGGCATTATTAACCCTGTCGCTTTACAAAAACAACAATCTTAGAGCAAAAGCTAATGAATTGCTGCAGGCAAAAAATGTCGAGCTTGTAATAGCTAGAGACAATGCAGAAAAAGCCTCAATGGTAAAAGCACAATTTCTATCTACAATTACACACGAACTGCGCACACCTATGTACGCCGTTACCGGTTTAACCCACCTCCTCCTTTCTGAAAACCCAACAGAGGAACAAAAGAAGCATTTAGATTCCTTAAAATTTTCTGGAGAGTACCTTCTGTCGTTAATCAATAACATTCTTGATCTTAACAAATTAGAAGCTAATAAAGTAGAGGTTGAAGAAACTGTTTTCAATATTAAGAAGCGTATAGAAGATGTGTTATTTGCGTTAGGCAAATCTGCAAGAGACAAAGGGAATAAACTGCACCTTGAGTTTGATGAGGATATACCGTCAGAATTGCTCGGGGACCCGCTTATGGTATCTCAAATTCTAATAAATCTTGTGGGTAATGCTATTAAATTTACTAGAGAAGGAGATGTCTGGGTGCGCGTACAAAAAATCTCACAAGGAAACTCTGACATAAAATTGCATTTTGAAATTGAAGATAATGGTGAAGGTATCTCAAAGAAAAAGCAAAAAACAATTTTCCAGAACTTTACTCAAGGATCTGTTGCTATCAATAGAAAATTTGGTGGTACAGGCTTAGGGTTATCCATTGTTAAAAATTTACTTGACTTATTAAATAGTAAGATCACGCTTGAGAGTACCCTAGGGAAAGGAACAAAGTTCAAATTTGATGTAAAATATAACCTTGTAAATACACCTTCTGGAGAAAGCAAATCAACGGCTACTGTTTATGATATTGATTATGAGGCTCTAGAAAACCGCCATATTCTTGTAGTAGAAGATAACAAGATCAATCAAATGATAACGCGCAAGATTTTAGAAAAAAATAAAATCACTTGCGACACTGCAGATAATGGTGAGATCGCTGTAGAAAAGGCACGTACTGAGAGATTTGATCTTATACTTATGGATATCCATATGCCAGGTATAAGCGGCATTGAAGCCACTGAACAAATACGTCTCTTTGATACTGAGATACCTATTTTAGCATTGACTGCTGTTACTATCGATGAAAATATTGACGAGTTTCACGCAGTAGGATTTAATGATATTATTCCAAAACCATATAAGGTGGAAGAGTTTTTCCAAAAAATCCAAAATGGTTTAAGAAACCGCAAGAGTGTGCTCAGTTAAATAACTTTAGCTCTCTAGATAGTCTTTCTCACAAACTCCCTAATAGTTTCTGAAATCTCGTTTTCAAATTGAAAGAAATTCAAGCGAATCGGTAGGTAGTAAATCTTCTTCATTGTTAAGAGAGGTTGTAAACGCACATAATCCTTTTCAGTCGTGAGGATACAATCTAAACTATCAAGCAATTCTAAATCAGAAACAGTAAAATTATGATGGTCTTTGTACGGTTTATGATCAAATGATAACCCTTGACCTCTAAGGTATTTAATAAAAGGTGCTGGGTTTGCGATACCCGTTACTACCGTTACTTTAGCGACCTTTAATCTATTTAATTGAAATGACTCTTGAACATTATAAACGCAATCGTCATATATAATTTTACTAAAAAACAATCTTTGATGCGCCTGTACTTTTAATGACTGTCGCACTGCTTCCATCTCATCTGTTTCTAGATTTGAAGGACATTTTGTTACCACGATAATATCGGCTCGATTTGC
>CAWUIT010000041.1:0-14872 GCA_963922345.1 uncultured Dokdonia sp.
TCAACAAGCTTAGCGCTTAGATTATCAGTAAGCTCCTCTTCTTCAACGGGTTTTTCAACTTCTACTTCGACGTCATTTTTAGGGATAATAATTTCCTCTTCGGGGGCTTGTGTTATTTCAAAATCACTTTCTGGCTTAGCTTTAGTAGTGAGTGTAGGCTGTAAATCTTGAACGTTTTGCTCAAATGTAGATGTTGTGTTTATTTCTTCTGCTTTCGCGAAAGCGGTATCATCCTTTACTACCTGTGTTCCTTTTAGAAATTCTTCGGCCTCATAGGTGCTAGAATTGTCTACCACTACTGTATCTGAAGCAAACTCACCTTTGAGATCTTGACGTTTTTGATTAAAAAATGAGCTTACTTTTTCAGGGGTTAATTTGAGTCTTAGTACAAAGTATATGATCGCTAGAAATGCCATCACGATAATGGCTCCAGTAAGACCAAGGTAGTCTTGTAGAAAATCATTGATTTCAAAACCTACAGTGCCTCCAAGGATATCGTTACCATCTGTAAAAAAACCAAGAAAGACAGACAACCATATCATCAAGAGGAGTCCCCAAAACCAGAACTGTCTTAAGCCCGATTTTGCATAATTAAAGAAGTAATATACACCAGAAAGTGTGGTTAAGGTAGCAATAGCGATAGCAGGTACGCCAAAACCTCTATAGATAAAGAAGTGACTTACACGGGCGCCTACAAGTGCTAGCCAGTTTGACGCTTCATCATCGCGAGTTCCTGTGTCTATAAGACTCTGGTCGACCTTCCAAGTAAATAGATATGAAATAAAAGAAAACAATAAACCGATACCTACTAAAAATAAAAAGCTACCCAGAATGATTTGTTGTTGTCGTGATAACTTTAATGAAATAGGCTTTATAGCGGTTTTAGTCTTTTTCTTTTTGGCCGTGGTTTTCTTTTTTGCCATAGTAGCAATGAAAGGTGTTTTTTGATTGGTGTTAAAAGTACAATTTTGAAACGAAAAAATGGCCAATTTGGTACACCATAGATGTTCCTAAATTTGATTCTAACAAACACAATATAGGATTTTCAAGTCCTAAGAATTGCTTTACAAGACTCTAGGTAGATAAATGATTCCTGCAATAATAACTGAGATAAGTGCCGCGATTCCCACAGCTCCCGCGGCAATATCTTTGATTCTTCCTATTTTTTCGTGAAAGTCTGGATGTATAAAATCTGCAATCCCCTCAATGGCAGTATTTAAGCCCTCTGCTGTCATTACTAGACCGATGCATAAGGTCTGTGCGATCCATTCTGTTCTAGAAATTTCAAAGTAGAAACCTGCTACTGTTATGAGAATAGCGACACCAAATTGCACTTGGATACTAGCCTCAGACCGTATAAGTTGTATACCGCCTTGCAGGGAATATTTCATTCCCTTAAGTCTTCCAGTAATGAATTTAATAGGCAACTTGTGATTTTTTAGATAAGCTTTATTACTTGAGAGCCTCCATAGCACCTTCATAATTAGGTTCTTGGCCTATTTCTGGTACTTGCTCTGTATAGATTACAGTACCCTCTGTATCAATTACAACGACTGCTCGAGAGTGCAGACCTTCAAAGGCTCCATCTTGAATAGTAACTCCATAATCTTTACCGAAATCTCCAGATTTAAAATCTGATACGGTATGCACATTTTCGATGCCCTCTGCGGCACAAAAACGAGCCTGAGCAAATGGCAAATCTTTTGAAACACAAAGTACTTCACAATTATCTGCACTAGCTACCTTCTCATTAAAGGTACGTACAGATTGTGCGCATACACCTGTATCAACAGAAGGGAAAATATTTAAAACAACTCTTTTGCCTTTAAAATCAGAGAGGGAAATACTTGAAAGGTCATTTTTAGTGAGTGTAAAGTGAGGAGCAGCGTTACCTTTTTTAGGAAGTTCTCCAACAGTTTGTGCGGCGTTTCCGCCCAGAGTTATTGATGCCATAAAAGTTTAATTTTACGTGTAAAAGTACAAAACAGGAGGAGTTGCTACGTTAATATTACGGTAAAGAATTTAAATTATAAGTGGGATATCTAAAGTGTTCTTAGTGCGCTTTCGCGAAAGCGTACTCTCCCTAAACCCCTTGATTAACACCTCTGAGTTGTCTGATTTTAATATTCAATCCAGCAAATAACAACGTCATAAAAGGTGATAGCCAGTTAAAAATGGCGAATAAGAAATACTCTCCCACACCTACGTTAAGAACGCTACTTTGATACGCTCCACAAGTATTCCACGGGATAAGTACCGAGGTAACGGTACCAGAGTCTTCTAATGTTCTTGAAAGATTTTCTGGAGCAAGACCTTTATCTTCATAAGCTTGCTTAAACATTTTTCCAGGTATCACAAGTGCTAGATATTGATCTGATGCAATCGCGTTAAGTCCTAGACAAGAAATTACTGTGCTTGCAAATAGACCAAAGACTGTATCTGCCACACTAAGTAATGCTTTAGTGATGCGGGCTAATGCACCAATCCCATCCATAATACCACCGAAAACCATCGCACAGCATATAAGTAATATGGTCCATAACATTCCTAAAATTCCGCCTGCGCTAAAGAGTTCATTAAGGGTTTCATTGGGCGTTTCAATAGCTGTATCTGTCCAGATCGCTGTCAGAACTGCCATCGTGTTTGATGAGGAAAGTTCATTTAAAATTTCAGGTTGAAATATAAAAGCAAAAACGGCAGCAAGGATAACTCCTATCGCTAGTGCTATCAAAGGTTTTGTTTTTGTAACTATAAGAGCTATTACCACACCAGGGACTATAAAAAGTAATGGTGTAATATTAAATGTTGCATCAATTACTTCGAGTAGCTCTGTAACATCTGCGGTGCCTGTCGTGTCAATGTTAAGACTAATAATTATAAAGACAATAAGTGTGATGACAATAGTGGGTACCGTGGTAAAGGTCATATACTTTATATGTGTAAATAGATCTGTCCCAGCCATAGCGGGCGCAAGGTTTGTAGTATCACTAAGTGGTGACATTTTATCACCAAAATACGCTCCAGAAATTACAGCACCGGCAATCATCCCAGCATCTATACCTAGAGCCTGCCCAATACCTATAAGAGCAATTCCCACCGTTGCAGAGGTAGTCCAAGAGCTACCTGTAGCAATAGAAATGATGGCAGCGATGATTACTGAGGCCGGTAGAAATATGGTAGGATTGAGTACTTGTAATCCATAATAAACCATTGCTGGTATAATACCACTTACGAGCCAGGACCCTGCTAACGCTCCTACGAGAAAAAGTATAACAATTGGGACGAAAACACTTTTGAGATTTTCCCAAATTTCGGCCACCATAGTACGTATAGAAGACTTATTTAAAAAGCCAACTATGGCAGCAGCAAGACCGCCTATTAATAGAATGTATTGATTAGAATATTCCCCAAACCATTCACCGTCCTTTATAAAAATATTATAGGCTAGTAAAGCCATGAGTATAAACACTGGAATTAAAGCTTCATAAAGGTTGAGCTCACGATTGTCAACTATATGATGATTTTTTTGATTTTCCAGGTCGTCGCTCATTTTGAAGTGTTTTATAAGGTAATGTTACGATAATAGGAGGTATTCTGCAAGAGACAGGTCAAAGGCCTTATGACTACCCACACCTAATAGTCTTATATACAAGCATTTTAATTTTATAGTTGTACTATAAAATCTTAAGCATATTATTCTAATAACGACCTACTCTACTAATTATAAAAACCCTTTAGTAGCAATTATAGGATATTTACATCCTCTAAGCAGGTTTTCATCATTTCAAATGTACGCTCAATGTCTGCATCTAGACCTATGGAAAATCGTATGAGACCATCAGATAGTCCCATTGCTTTTTGTTCATCTTCAGGAATCTCAGATGAGGTTGAGCTGCCTGGTGCACTAAATAATGTTTTATAAAAACCAAGACTCACCGCCAAGTACCCTAGATTGCGCTCTTGCATAAGCTCCATCACCTCATTTGCTTTGTCTAGAGAGCCCACATCAACGGTAAGCATACCACCAAATCCGTATTTGTCATTCATAAGTCTCTTATATACCTTATGACTCGGATGTGACGGCAAACCTGGATATACTGTTCTCAAACCGAGTTTTTCAAATTGTTCTGCTAGATATTGAGCATTATGACTGTGTTGCATCATCCTGATATGAAGGGTTCTCAAATTTTTAAGAATAGATGCTGCTCTTAGGCTATCTAGGGTAGGACCAAGCAACATACTTGCTCCATCATTTACATTGCGCAACTGGTCTATAAACTCTTGAGTACCACACACCACACCGCCCACAGTATCAGAAGATCCGTTTATGAATTTAGTTAAGCTGTGTATGACAACATCGGCACCAAATTTTGCTGGAGATATAGAGAGCGGAGAGAAGGTGTTGTCTACTACAAGTTTGAGATTGTATTTTTTTGCCAGTTTTGATAAGGCTTCTATATCTGCAATTTCTAATAGTGGGTTACTTACAGATTCGCAGTATAACACTTTTGTGGTGTCAGTAATTGCGGCTTCAACGGCATCTAGTGATGTAATATCTACAAAGCTCGTATTGATACCCATTCGAGGGGCAAAATTTTTCAAAAAGGCATACGTACCTCCATAAATTGTCCGGCTAGAGACGATGTGATCTCCCGCTTGACATAATTGTAAAAGTACCGGTGTTATTGCGCCCATACCGCTAGCGGCGACATTTGCTGTTTCTGTACCCTCCATTGCTGCCAGTGCAGCGCCTAAGTATAAGTTTGACGGTGTACTATGGCGAGAGTATAAGTAACAACCATCTGCATTTCCTTCAAATGTGTCAAACATTGTTTTGGCAGATAGGAAGGTATAGGTAGAACTATCTGAAATTGAAGGATTAACACCTCCAAATTCTCCAAAATATTGTAAATCCTGTATTTCGTTTGCGGGTTTAAAATCCATAGTGCGTTATATGTAGAGTTGTAAATTATTTTTAAGTAATAGTACTATATAATAGAGATATTGTCAATATAATATATCTATAATAGAATATTAATCTAGCAAAGATTATATTTGAAGAATAATGCTTTCGCGAAAGCGAACAAAATATTTAAAAATCAGATAATTTTACCGTATGAAACTTGATGCATTAGATAAAAAAATACTTTCCAACCTCCAAAAAGATGCAAAAATCACTAATAAAGAGCTCTCTCTAAAACTCGACCTCTCTGTTACGGCCATTTATGAACGGGTAAAGAAAATGGAGCGATCAGGAGTTATCGCACAGTATATCGCACTCATTAATAAAGATATCGTTGGGTTAGGTTTCCAAGTTTTTTGCCACGTTAAACTAGAAAAGCACGCAAAAGATGCCATCACCTCTTTTGAGAAAGAGGTCAAAGCTCTCGATGAGGTCTTAGAATGTTTTCACGTAAGTGGTGACTACGACTATCTTTTAAAAGTCATTGTTGAGGATATGGATCATTTTAGGAATTTTATGGTAACAAAACTCACCACTCTAAAATATATAGGAAGCACACAAAGTTCCTTTACTATAAGTGAAGTAAAAAATACCACAGCCATAGCCTTATGATGAAAACAGTCACCTACCGTATTGTAGAATTTTTTGTGCTATTTATCGTATTGCCAGTAAGTTTACTACTACCGTATAACTTTGAGATCAAAGTAGGCAGTGTTGTACTGGCCTTTGTCTATCTAGTTATAGCGTTGTTCAAAACAGAAAGCATTTCCTTCAAAATAGCTAGAGATATAGACTGGCGATCCTTTATAATGAATACCGTTTTGAAGTTTGTGATCATTGCGATAGTAACAACCCTTTATGTATATATACTACAACCTGCAAGCCTATTTTGTGTTCCGAGAAATAATCTGGGACTTTGGGTTATAATCTTACTAGTGTATACACTTCTTTCAGTATGGCCGCAAGAAATAATTTACAGAACCTTTTTCTTTAAGAGATATGGCACTTTATTTAGAAGTAGAAACCTTTTAATTTTTGTCAATGCCGTTATCTTCTCGCTGGCGCATCTGTTCTTTAGGAATGCTTTAGTGATTGTACTTACCTTTTTGGGAGGTCTTTTATTTGCGTATACCTATTATAAGTCTAATTCTACAACGCTCGTTTCTATAGAACACGCGTTATACGGCAATTGGCTATTTACGGTAGGAATGGGGGAGATGCTTGCTTTCCCTGGTATGGAAACTTGCTCTTAAGTAGAACAGCAATCGTATCAAAGCTCATCACTAGCTTCCTCTTGCCCCATCATCATTAAATATCCTTTTAAAAATAGATCGATATTACCATCGAGAATGGCGTCTGTGTTGCCAGTTTCTACAGCTGTACGTACATCTTTTACCAATTTATAAGGATGTAATACGTAGTTACGTATTTGCGATCCCCATTCTATCGCTTTCTTATCTGCCTCAATAGCATTACGGGCTTCCATTTGCTTGCGTAGTTCTAGCTCGTATAATTGAGAACGTAGCATTTGCAAAGCTTTTGCTCGGTTATCGTGTTGCGATCGCGAATCAGAACAAGAGATTTGAATTCCGGTAGGGTGGTGGGTAAGTTGGACCTTAGTCTCCACTTTGTTTACATTTTGACCTCCTGCGCCAGAAGATCTAGCGGTAACAATGTCATAATCTGCTGGATTGAGTTCTATCTCAATACTATCATCTACAAGAGGGTATACATAGACAGAGGCAAAAGACGTGTGTCGCTTTGCATTACTATCAAATGGAGAAATACGCACAAGGCGATGTACACCATTTTCTCCTTTTAACCATCCAAAGGCAAACTCACCTTCTATCTCCAAGGATACAGTTTTAATACCAGCTACATCCCCTTCTTGAAAGTTAAGCTCTTTGACTTTCCAGCCTTGCTTCTCTGCATACATTAGGTACATACGCATAAGCATACTTGCCCAGTCACAGCTCTCTGTGCCTCCTGCTCCTGCAGTTATTTGTAACACACAACTAAGCTCGTCACCCTCTTCTGAGAGCATATTTCTAAACTCAATATCTTCTATAAAATTTGCAGCTTTATCATATCGTTGCTGCACGTTTTCTTCTGGAGCTTCTCCTTCTTTGGCAAACTCATATAAGACCTCAAGATCTTCTACAAAGGTTTGTGCTTCTTCATAATCTGTAACCCATTTCTTCTTAGAACGTAGGGTTTTCATAAAAGCTTCGGCCTCTTTTGGATCGTTCCAAAAATTAGGGTCAAACGTCTTTTCCTCTTCGTTTTGAATTTCAATGCGTTTACGATCTATGTCAAAGATATCTCCTCAAGCTCTCTACGCGCTCTTGGAGTGATTTAATTTGTTCTGCTGTAATCATAAGGTGTATGGGTATACTTTATCTGTAGGTAAAGGTAGAATTCTAATGAGGTTTGTGCAATGATTTTTACGCTTTCGCGAAAGCGTAGCATTTAGTCATCCAGTAAATCTGGTCGTCGCTCTTTTGTACGAATATAGGCTTGTTCTTCTCGCCATTGTTCAATTTTAGGCGTATTTCCGCTGGTCAAAATCTCTGGTACCTTCCAACCTTTATATTCTGCTGGTCGCGTGTAGATAGGAGGGGCAAGTAATCCATCCTGAAAACTATCTGTAAGCGCCGAAGTCTCATTGCCTAAAACGCCAGGAATTAATCTAATTACAGCTTCACAAAGAATAAGAGCTCCTAGCTCGCCACCACTTAATACATAATCGCCTATTGATATTTCTCTGGTTATAAAATGATCTCTAACTCGTTGATCTACACCCTTGTAATGTCCACAAAGGATGATTATATTTTCCATAAGTGAGATGGTATTTGCCATTCCCTGCTGTAAGGTCTCACCATCTGGGGTCATATAGATCACCTCGTCATAATCCCGCTTTGATTTTAACTGAGAGATACATTTATCAATGGGTTCTATTTGCATAACCATTCCAGCACCACCGCCAAACTGATAATCATCTACTTGTTTATAATTGGTGTCTGTATAATCTCTAAGGTTGTGAAACTGCACATCTACTAATCCTTTTGCAATAGAACGTTGCATAATCGAGGCCTCAAATGGGCTTTTTAGTAAATCAGGTACAACGGTGATGATGTCTATTCTCATAAATAGGGAGACTTAGTGCAAGGTTAAATTATGACAGAGTCCAAAAGTAATGTAAATCAAGGTCTTTTTTAAAGCCCAGCCGCTCATAAAGTTTTTGTGCTGGATTGTCGTGTGCTGTTTGTATCGCCAGTCCTTTTTGATTAGAAAATTTACAAAACTGCTTTGCCTTGTAAATGAGAGAACTCCCTATTCCCTGACCGCGATGCTCAGGGTCTATGTATAAATCATTAAGTAGGAGCATAGGTTGCATACTCACCGAGGAAAAAAGTGGATATAATTGCATAAAACCTGTGGCCGTTTGCTCTGTATTGTCCAGAAATGATAGAAAAATAGTACTATCATTATTAATGAATCGTGCTTCTATAAAATTTCTAGCACCCGCTAAGTCTGAAAGCTGCTTATAAAATATTCTATACCCGTTAAAGAGAGGAACTATCTTATCTAAATCTGCTAGATGTGCTTGCCTTATGAACATAAAAAAATCTGTACATCAATGTACAGATTTTCTGTGTTATAGATTGTAAAGATTTTACCCTTTTGCTGCTTTAAGCGCTTTATTACGTTCGTCTTGTAACTGGCGACCTAATTTTTGTTCCTTTTCTAAAGCCTTACGGCGGTACTCATCAAACTCTACCTCAGTTTCATCCAGTTTGTGCTGAGCCTCTTTAGTAAGAACGTGGCTGCTTCTAAACTTGTATATAAAAAATAGCAGCCCTAGAAGTAATAATCCAGCGATACCCCAAACCATAGTTTGGTAACTTCCTTTACTCATTTGAGATCCAAAAAAGTTCATAGAATCTTTTTCACCCTGCGTAGCTTCTAGTACTTGTTGCGTTTTTTCTAAGTCACTGCTTACCTGTGCAGCAGCAGCCTGTTGCTTGCTCATCTCAGATTTTAGACTAGCAATCTCTGCATTAAGCTCATCAACACGCTTCTTTGCATTTTCTTGAAGTTTGTTCATTTTAACCTTGGGAATTACTTTAAATTCCTTGTAGTTATTAGAACTCTCAATAACATCTGTAAACTGCTCGTCTATAGTCTGCGAAGCGTCTTGTGCTTTTGCTGTCGTAAATGATAAAGCAAAAACTAGCGCTATGATGCTTGAAATGGATTTCATATAGGTTGTTGTTTAATGATAGTAGTAGCTAAGATACAAGTATTACAGCTAACCGTGTTGTACAAAAATACGTCAAAAATCAAGTTTTGGACTTTTAACGTCTAAAGTTTTTGGTTCAACAACTAGGACTTCAAATCCTATAGATATACATCAAATTTCCTTAAATTCTAAATATCAGGCATTCAGACGGTAGTAATTACTATTAAAGAAATGCGAATTTTAATACTAATGGGTACGCTTTCGCGAAAGCGCACCCAAATTATTCTAATAATAGGTGAAGCGTCTCACCTTGGCAATATATTTTGCTAGTCTAATGACCTGATGACTGTATCCATATTCATTGTCATACCAGACGTATAATATCACGTTTTTGCCATCCTTGCGCACAATAGTTGCTTTACTATCATATATACTTGGGGCAGATGAGCCTACTATATCTGTTGATACCAGCTCATTATCAATAGAGTATTTAATTTGCTCTACAAGAGCACCTTCTAGCGCATATTTTTTAAGAAGGGTATTAATGCCTTTTACGCTTGTTTTTTTGGCTAGTTCTAGATTGAGTATTGCTAGTGAACCATTAGGCACAGGTACACGTATGGCATTAGACGTAAGTTTGCCTTCAAAATGTGGTAGTGCTTTACTTACCGCAGCTCCAGCGCCCGTTTCTGTAATGACCATATTAAGTGCAGCCGCGCGCCCTCTACGGTATTTACTATGCATATTATCTACAAGATTTTGATCATTTGTATATGCGTGTATGGTTTCAAGATGACCCGTGTTTATGCCCAGAGTGTCATCAATCGCTTTAAGTACTGGAGTTATAGCATTAGTAGTACAAGAAGCCGCGGAAAAGATATTAACTTCATCAGGATGATGCTCGGTATGATTTACACCGTGTACAATATTTGGTATTCCCTTTCCTGGGGCAGTAAGTAGTACCTTAGATACTCCTTTACTCAATAAATGACGGCTCAATTGTTCCTTATCTCTAAAAGCGCCTGTGTTATCAATAACTAGGGCATCTGCTATACCATAGGATGTATAGTCGATTTCTTCTGGGGCGTTTGCACTAATAAAATTTACGGTTGTACCATTTATAATTAGGGCTTTGTTTTTTGCATCTATAGATACAGTACCAGTGAAGTCACCGTGTACAGAATCACTTTTAAGTAAGCTTGCTCTTTTCTCTAAGACTGAGGCATCTACAACACCACGAGTAACTACTGCTCTTAATCGTAACTGACTCCCTTTTCCAGTGCGCGTCATAAGTTCCCTAGCAACAAGACGACCTATTCTTCCAAAACCGTAGAGTATGACATCCTTAGGATCAATTGCTGTCACTTTTTGAGCAGGCTTCAAACGTTGCGCTACAAAACTCGTTGCATTGACATCATCTTCAAGATGATATTCATAGGTAAGCTTTCCAATATCGAGCTTTGAGGGTGGTAAATTAAGTTGTTTAATGGCTTGTGCTATCTCAACACTATCAAATATAGAGATAGGTTTACCTACAAATGCTCCTGCATATTCGTGTAAATCGAGTATTTGACTCACATTACGATCCATCACTTGATTTCTAAAGAGGACAAGCTCTATTGCATTATCATACCATAGGTCACTGGCAATTTTAATAAATTCTACCGTTGCTCTACGACGGTCTGCTTGAAAGGATAATTCTTTTTCGTACGTTTCTGATTGGTTCATTACGTGAGATTTGTTGTTTTTGTTTTTTGCTTTCGCGAAAGCGTATAGCTCTTTATACCGCTCTCAAATTTTGTGCAAAAGTATCTAATAATTTTTACTACGCAAACGTTTTCGTAAATTGATTTTGACAAAAAAATAACCCTTCCAATGGGAAGGGTTATTCACTTTAGGAGTGTTATACCTAATCGAAGATAAAGCGGTTACGCTCACCTTTTTGATCTACAAAAACAATACTTACCGGTTCATTAGGGCTCTTGTTTTTGAAAATATTTTTCACATCTTCTACATCTTTGACCTTTACATCATCTATTTCTGAGATCACAAGACCTTCAATTCTGTAGCGTTTCATCGCCTCGGTGAGGGTGCGATTAATAACAACGCCATTTTTTGCTTTATATTTTGAGAGATCTCTTGGGGATGCATTCTTCACTTGTATACCTAATCGCTCTATATCAAAAGTTACAGATTTTACCAGCGTTACCGGTATTGTCATTAATTCATCATCTCTCAAGATTTCAACTTGCACTACATCATCTGGACGCTTTGAACTTATGTATCCAGATAAATCTGAAAACTTAGTAATGGTTATATTATCAAGCCTTTTAATGATATCACCTTCTACTATGCCTGCTCTTTCTGCGCCGCTGTCAAACTCTACTCCAGCCACATAAAAACCTTCTACGGTAGAGAGGTCTCTTGCCTCTGCGAGCTGTGCTGTAAGTGTAGCGCCAGATACTCCAAGAATTCCTTTTTGAACGGAACCAAATTGCATAATATCTTCCATAATCTTACGGGCATTATTTGAAGGTACTGCAAATGCATACCCTACGTAAGACCCTGTTTGAGAGGTGATGGCGGTGTTTATGCCGATGAGCTCACCAAAAATATTTACAAGAGCGCCCCCACTATTACCTGGATTAATTGCAGCATCTGTTTGAATAAATGATTGGTAATTTGCGTCACGTTCATCTATATCACGCGCCTTTGCAGATACAATACCCGCTGTAACTGTTGACGTTAAGTTAAATGGGTTTCCTACAGCGAGTACCCATTCTCCTACTTTTGTAGCATCACTATCTCCAAAGGGTATATACGGTAACTCTTCATCTGCTTCAATTTTTAAGATGGCTATATCTGCTTTGGCATCCTTACCCACCACCTCTGCTTTGAAGTTCTTATTATTGTTCATCGTTACTTCTACCTCTGTAGCTCCATCTATTACGTGATTATTAGTAATAATATATCCGTCACCAGAAATGATGACTCCGCTACCTGCACCTACAATACCTCTATTAGCTTGACCACCGCCTCTTAGATATTCCATCATATTACGAGGCTGTCTGTATTCTTGTACGTTTTTTACGTGAACAACTCCATTTACTGTACGCTCTGCTGCCTCTGTGAAGTCTACACCGCTGGCTGCCGCCGCAAGTGCCTCATAATTAACTGGTTTATATGAGGGTGTTGCGATCTGATTTGGGTAGGTGGTAATCTCTTTGGGTTGCTCTATAAATAGTTTGTATGATCCTAGCGTTACTGCGCCAGCTAGAATGGCGATTAAAAATGTTCCTGCGATTTTTTTCATAGTCCTTTGCATTTATTCTATAATCGTTAAAATTAAAATTTTAGTGTATGTACAGTTTCTATTTAACTGCCATTTAACATCCATCCACAACATCAGATTTGCTACTTTTGTCGTACGAAATTTGTAAAAATGACAATTCCGTTTTCAAAATATCAAGGGACGGGTAATGACTTTATCATAATAGATAACCGTTCATCCTTCTTTTCCAAAAATGATACCAAACTTATTGCTCTTATGTGCGATCGCAAATTCGGCATAGGGGCAGATGGTTTAATGCTGCTTGAAAAGCATCCCAGTCTAGATTTTAGAATGATCTATTACAATGCAGATGGTAATGAGAGCAGTATGTGTGGCAATGGGGGACGATGTTTGGTTGCTTTCGCGAAAGCGCAAAATGTAATAAAGAATAGCGCCATATTTGAAGCTATTGACGGGGTACACGAGGCGTCCATCGAAGGAGATACCGTTCACTTGAAAATGCAAGATGTAAGAGAGATTCAAATAGAGAAAGACTACACTTTCCTAGATACTGGATCCCCACACCACATTGAGGTGGTAGATGAGATTGATACTTTTGATGTGAGAAAGGAAGGCGCGGCCATACGATATAGTAATCTGTATGGATCTGAAGGAAGTAATGTAAATTTTATCAAGCAGTTACAAGATAACCGGTTTGCAGTGCGTACTTATGAACGTGGCGTGGAGGATGAGACTTTGAGTTGCGGTACAGGAGTAACAGCGGTGGCTATTGCGGCGCATCATAGGGGTTTAAGTACAGCAAATCAAATTGCGCTCCAAGTTCAAGGCGGGGAGTTATCTGTATCATTTAAAAAGGTGGATGACGGATATACAGACATCTACTTAATAGGGCCGGCGATGTATGTGTTTAATGGTATATGGGGATGAGAACACTAAGAGGAAATAAAATTTTACTACGTGCGCTTGAGCCAGAGGATATTGACATTCTATACCGTATTGAAAATGATGAAGACTTATGGAGTTTAAGTGAAACCCTTGTTCCCTTCTCAAAACACACTCTCAAGGAATATATTGCAAATGCACATCTTGATATTTTTGAGACCAAGCAATTACGATTAGTTATTTGCGATCTTGGGACTGGCGATGTTATAGGCCTTGTAGATTTATTTGACTTTGATCCCCTCCATCTGCGAGCAGGTTTAGGTATTGTGATTGCAAGTAATGAAGATAAACGTAAGGGCTTTGCAAGTGAGGCTATAAAAGTGGTAAAGGGATACTGTGCAACTCATCTCAAAATGCATCAACTTTATGCTAATATAGATGAGGAAAACAAACCAAGTAGAGCACTCTTTGAAAAATCTGGTTTTGATCTAATCGGTATTAAAAAAGACTGGCGCCGTAAATATGGCGTCTCAAAAGGGAAGAGGTCTTTTACAAATGAATTAATGTATCAACACATTTTATAATGTATATAAAAAGAATACTATTTATCATCGCAGGAATTGGAGTCATTGTAGGAGCTTTTTTTGCTTACAATGTATATACCGCTATATTTTCTGACAATACAGTATTTAATAATGATCAAGCTCATCTCTATGTACAAACAGGGGCAGATTTTGAAGATGTTTCAGAAGAGCTGTCACCTCTTTTAAAAGACGAAAGTTCTTTTGCAAAAGTTGCAAAACGCAAGGGATACACTACTAATATTAAGCCAGGGCATTATATTATAAAGAAGGGAATGAGCAACAATGAGATTATTAATACAATACGTATTAAAAATGTACCCATTAAGGTTGCTTTCAATAATCAAGAACGATTGCAGGATATGGCCGGGCGCGTTGCTACTCAAATTGAGGCAGATAGTCTCTCTTTGATTAATGCAATGCTAGACACAAGCTTCTTAGAAGCGCACGATTTTAATGAAGACACCGCACTTGCGATGTATATCCCTAATAGTTATGAGTTTTTCTGGAATACGAGCGCAGAAGAATTTAGAGCGCGCATGCTAAAGGAATTTAAAAAGTTTTGGAACCCAACAAGACTTTCAAAAGCAAAAGAACTCAATCTTACACCCCAAGAAGTTTATTCACTAGCCGCAATTGTTCAAAAGGAAACGGCAAAAATAGATGAAAGACCTAGAGTAGCTGGGGTGTATCTCAATAGACTCAAAAAAGGTATCAAATTAGATGCAGATCCAACTGTAATCTACGCATTAAGACGCGAGCGTGACGATTGGGATCTCGTCATTAAACGAGTATTGTATAAAGATCTTGAGATAGACTCACCATATAATACCTATAGAAACGCGGGAGTCCCTCCTGGACCCATATTTATGCCTGATGTATCTGCTATAGAGGCAGTTTTAAACCCAGAG
>CAWUIT010000042.1:0-14655 GCA_963922345.1 uncultured Dokdonia sp.
TTAAACCTAGGAATTGAATTTGGCTATCTTCTTTCCGTATAGGCTCCCATATTTTTTTATAATAATTATCAATACTACCATCTATGACTTCAAAAGATTCGATTGTATCGTCAATCGAATCTGCCTTATTGATTTTTTCAACTAAGTAAGACAGATATAAGGGGTGTCCCTGTGATTTCTCGAATACTTGCAACTTTCGTGAACTGGCAAGTTGAAATGGAGAATCGATACTATCAATGTATTTGTATACTTCCTCCTTGTTAAGTGAATCAATTTGAATAGTTCTATTTCCGTTCTGAAATTCAGTTTTAATTTCCTGTTGAATGTCTTCAAGTTCATAGGATTGGCTACCTAAAATAATGAAGACCCCATCAGGTAGAGTAGATGGTAAAGGAAGTTCTCGTAGAAAGCTATTTGTTGTTGATTTGTATTCCCTAGGAACATGATCTAGACCATCAATCAATATTATGGTCGGTTGGTCATTTGTCGCAAAGTCCTCTCCAATTGCTCTCAGTTGTTCATTGAATACATCCTTTAAAAAAAGTAAATCTTTATACGGAAGTATATCTCTTTTATATATCCCTGCTTCCTTTAATTGAAATACCAAATCGAAAAAAAGATAGGTAGCATTTCCTCTTTCATGGAAGTTTCTGTGTGAAGATGGATTAACAAAATCAAAGGCATAGTACCTTATTACACGTGTTTTTAGACTTTTCGACCATTGATTCAATAAGGTGGATTTTCCAGAGCCTGGGCCTCCCAGCAAAAACAGGTAGCCATTTTTATGCTCTTCTAACTTTGAATTTAATAAGTCAATTGTTGATTGAATCGGTTGGTATCTTTGTCTATCGACTATTAACTCATGGTTAAAAATTGTTTTAAATCTGTTAGACCAACCTAATTCTTTAATAATTTCTTGTCGAGTAAATTCAACGACTCTTTCTGGGCTGGCAACCTTTTCAACTATAAATCTGCTGATCTGTTGAAGGTCTTCGTCTTCCTTGGAATATTTAATATTTCCAACACTAAACTGTTTTTGTTTATAGTAAGGTTGAAAATCAAAACAGGCTACAAACTCTTCAAATTCAGAATCATTGAGTTTTGAACTCTCTTTGAACTCCCTAAGAACTGAATTCCACTTAACACCAATTGGTTGATTTGATTTTACCCTTGTCCAAACTTCTGAAAAGAAGTCTTGAAATGAACCAATTTTAATATCGCCTTCTTTCAAGCTGTCATGGGAGGAAATAGGCTTATTAGTGATTAAATGAGGAATTATTTTTTTACTAGGATTAGCTGTTTTTAAACTCTTCCAACTAGAGGTTATCAGAGGTAGCAACTCTCTAAAATTAGCGAATGATATATTCGCATCAGCGATAGTCCATTTTACTTGGTATGCATGAATTTCTGAATGAGTAGAATACTGTATATCATCTAATTTTTCAGCCTTGGGGTCTGCTATTCGTATCCATTCAAGCTTTTTATTTATAAGATTCAAATAAACGAACCAAGCGAACTCATCAAATTGAGGTAAATAACCGCCCATTGCTGCTCTTTCTCCACTTGCTGATACATTTTTGTCAGTCACTTGTTATAATTTATTTTCTAAAGTTAAAAATATCCCTTAAACAAAATAGGTATAAATGAATTTACTTGAAATCCACGTCCCAAACTACAATCCCATCCTCAAACAACTTACACCACTAATTCTATTTTTAAAAGAATTAAGTGAGTCGACCGCAAAAACATATCGCCCAGAGTAACAGTGACAAATACAACTATCTTTTATTTGATAGTGTGTTTGCCTTTAATGCGTTTGTAGATCACGAGATACAGCAGTTGTCATCAAGCAACGCTACGCGATGGAACAATGTGGTGCAAAGCACATCCCAAAACTTAAATTCTGGTACCGATTGGTACGGTACACCTACGCCAAAAGATGTGAAAGTACTTGAAGAACATCGCACCTTTTTAGGGATGAAATGGGCGCAGAAAATTCAACCGCAGATTAAAGAAAAGCTGGCGACTTATTTAGACTATTTACAAGATTATGTGTTGCCCAAACCTAAAATGGCTTACAACGATCGTGGCCTTGGCGTGTTCTCTTTTGAACGTGCTGCGATGGCGATGTACAAGGACTTTCCTGTAAATACGCAAACGCCGGTCAGTACTGCCGTGAGCCAGATGAATATCGAACTACGCAATCATCAGATTTCTACTTCGGTAAAAAGTGTATACGCCTATTTTCAAGATAAACAGATGAGCTATCCGTCGGTGCAACTGTATATAATGGCTGGCGCAAATGCTAACGTTAAGGGCGATCAACTGCTTTACCTTGGGCTTGCCTGTGCAGAGTTGGTTGACTTCCTGGAACTGCGTGGCATTTCGGTAGAAGTTAATGTGCTTTTGGGCACGTCCTTCAGCAATCAAGTGGCAATGGCCTGCGTACGTGTCAAGCGTTTTCAGGACAGACTGGACAAGAATCAGCTCTTACTTACCAGTAGCGATCCGCGCTATTTTAGATATCGTGGTTTTAAAAGTTTGGTGGCATTGAGCAACTATTTCGGCTTGACGATTCCCTCTGGTCTGGGATCGATTACGGCTCAAATGGGTACCGCTTTCGCGAAAGCGATCAACCCAAAAGGCTTTGTGTTTGAACAAAGCTACGCAATGGAAACCGCAGTCAAGGAAGTGACCCAAATCATAGAAAATTATAAAAATCAAATCGCTGCCTGATGAAAAAGAAACTTAAACAAAGCGTGATCGACGCCATTATGGACAGAGCGATTGAAATCAATAAAGGGTGTAAAGAACAATGTAGGGATTTTGAGATTATGCTTTCGCGAAAGCGAGAAAACTCACTCATCCTGCGCTGGACAAGCATTGATATATCTAACGAAGATAATCCGGTGCAGCAGTATCGTTATGAGTGTTTCCAAACGGATGGCACATCGCAAATGTGCTCCGTTCATTATGCAGATCAGGATGAGGCAAACGAGTTTATCTGGTCACTGGAGCCGCTTTACCACCAACAATTTGCCATAGATCATAAATTATAGAAAATGTATAGAACTAAAGATATTCCAAAAGCCGAATTAAAGGCGCTCGCCATAAAAAATCAAGATGAAATCGTAGCGCTTACGGGCAGCGAGCTTGATCCTGTAAAAGCCTGGGAAGTTATCAAACAGGCGTCGGATAATTTCACAAACAGCGACCTAAAAGCACAGGAAGCAGATGCACTTTTGTACGAAATGCTACATCCTGACGAGAAATCTTCAAGTGGAGAAATCTACACAATGAGCGATGGTTTTCAATGGAAGTTACTCACAAAAGCTGAAGCCAAGAAACGCTTTAAAGCCGATAAAGAAGTGTACGGTATAGATCGTTCATCAGAAACCGAAGCACTTATTGAAAGTAAAGAAGATTTGAAACGTTTTGAAGAATTTGGCGTGGAGCATACAGACAATGATGTAAAACGAAAGCCAAATGTTGCAACCAGTAAAAAAACGTCATCATCTAAAGAAACCATACACATACAGGAGAAAGAACGTGCTAGAGCCCTATCGCTACTGGAACTTGAATTATTAATCGCCGCCTAAAAATCAACTATGACCATAGAAAAATTACAAAAGCTCAAATTGAGCGCCGTGCAACCAGATGCTTTGCAAACCGCAGTAAAAGAATTGCTGGCAGACTATAAGGAAACGTCAGATAAAGAAGCCTTTGAAGAAATCGCCAAAGAGAATATTGAAAAAGTATTCTCGATGGTGGAGCGACTATCGCCAGATGCCTTCGTAAAAGAAACAAAGCTAGCCAAAAAGAAAGCGCCAACTAAAACCGTCAAAAAGGAACTGGATAAAATGACCAGTGATATTAAGCTGTGTCGAGCGAAAATCCGCAAGTTTAATGAAGAGAAGCGCAAAAATGAACCTAAGAAACCCAAACCAATGCGCCACACCAAAATTAAAGGTCATTTTATCTCAATAGCCAATCTAATTCCTGCAAAATTAAAGGATGATGTTGGTGTTCAAAGAGAAGCCGAAAAAGTCTTATTACGAGCCCATCGTGGGATTATGAATGCTTACAAAATGAATTTTGTAACAACCGAAAAAGGCGTAGATGCCATTAAAGAGAAGTTTGACAAAATGGAAGAAAAAGCTAAAAAGTAATTATGAATAAAAAAGTATTGATTATCACAGGCGCAGGCCTTGCCATAGGTATTGCCGAAGCGCTTATTTACTATAACCTTGGTAAGAATGCCGAAAATGATAAGTTTAAACTGCAAGTTCCTAAAGGCGCTGAACTATTGAAAACCACTGGTATCATTGTCGCAACGTCGCTTGCGACCGCAGCACTTTCAAACATAATAGAAAGCTCACTTACCGAAAAACCAAAACTCATCCCAATACCTGCATAATTATGAAAAAGATAGAACACCAAATATTCTTACGGCGTAATCAGCTTGCCAAAAAGCTGTTGCTACAACCCATACAAGAGAAAATCGAAATCTTTGACCGTATGCACAAGCTACTGGATAATGTTTCGGTTTGTGAGAAAGATGCACTTATGGACGAGCTGGAAGCTCTCGATCTGGAAATTTTAGAAGACATCGATGAAGAGTATGCAGATCAACTAGAGCACAACGAGATTACTGAAGAGCTCAAGGAAAAACAAGTTGCCTTTGAGAAAGTAATGGATGATATACCAGTGCCAACAAAAAAAAGAAACCCACTGACGAAGACATCATTAACGAGCTTGTAAAAATGGGTCGTACAGAAAACATAGGTAGATCTACGTTCAAAGATCTGGGCGTTAAGGTCGCCTTAGGTTGGGAAACCATCATTGGCAAGTATCGCGTGACCAGGACGAGTGTGTTTAGGTATCGGTATGAGATAGAAAGGATATAGGCTTCCGCGGATCTTCAGGTATCGAGATGGACTGCTTGGTTTGTTTTAAAAACTGATGGATCATTAATATTCCAAAGATCCATATAAGACCAGTTTGAAGCTCTTCATAACCTATAAGGTCTTCAAGCTGGCTTTCTTCTGTCAGATCTATATGCTCTATGAGTTTTTTAATTTTCTTTGGACTAATCAAATTAGGCTGATATCCTTCTTTTCCAATAGCCATTTTGAATTCTTCGGCAGTTCTTTCATAATTTTTATTATGAAGCACTTCGGCAAGCATTTCTTTTTTTGCCGCTTGCATTCATCCCCATTTGCCTTCGCCTTGCCAGTATTCTAAAATCATATAAGTTTCTAATAGTGTAAAGCTTCTGCGTCCTTCCAAATTATTTTCAATGAAGTATTCAGAGAAACGATCATTGAAGGTAGTGCGCGAGTGAAGTCCTGTAATTTGATAGAGCAACTTTTTCGGAATGCGCTCAGGAAATAAAGGTTGAAAACCAGCTATAATCTGCTCGTTTTTTACTTCTGTGGAAGGTGTATCCCATAAATCAATAATCGAACTGAAATGCGAAAGATATATCATAAATCGCCTAAACGACTTAAAATTGTAGCTAATTAAACACGCTGCAATAAACCACCAAGGCACGCTGCCATTAAACCTCTCGTGAAATCTATCAAATTTAAAATCTTCCTCTGTCATTCTTACAAAAATGGTCGCAGTCCTGAAGGAACTGCGACCCATAAAGTTTTACTTTTTCCCTTTTGAACCAGAGTTTCCAGTTCTTGTAGGACTCGATTTAGGTGTTGCGTTACTTCTACCTTTTCCCGAAGGGTTTCCTGTTGTACTTGGTGCATTTTTTAATCCGCTTGACTTTGCCATAATTTTGGGTTTTAATATTAATAATGGTTTAAAGATATAAGGGTAGTTTTAAGTGGATTGTAAACTTTGGACGATAGGGTTTTGAATTATAGAACTTCTATCTCTGTTTCTTTAAACCAGCCGTTTGCTATAGCATTTGTTTTAACTAAACTTGGATTGTCAGAGTAAGCTATAATTGCGAGGCTTTCCTCCGCGCGACTACACGCAACATAGAAAAGTCTTCTGGTTCTATCTATTCCAGTATCATTACCTTCAGCTTCATTCTTTAAGTCAGAGGTACTTGGCTCTTTAATTCCAAATAATTTATCATAACTAAACATAAAACCTCTTGCTTCTTCATCATCTATTATAACAACAACTCTTGGAAACTCCAAGCCTTTAACTCCTTGATGTGTAGCGAACTTAGATTCTTCATTAAGATATTCATTATATTTAGATACTTCTGAGAATTTTGCATTTAATGCTAAATCCCAAGCATCAATCGCCTCATCATTTAGATCTTCATCTTCGTCGTCAGAACTTTTGAAGGCGGACTCCTCCTTTTTGGTTCTGGAACTAATAACCTTGAAAATATTTGGCAATGGAAACAACTTGGTCTCAAAAATAACTTTAAGTATGTCTTTTAAATATGGATCGTTGTTATCTTTCCATAATGCTAACAATCTTGTTACATTATCATTAATTTCGGACAAGTGTTTTAATTGGTCTTGTGAATTTTCAATTACTTTTTTATCAAATAAAAAAGAATTGGCTTTTACTATCCTCATCACGGAGAACTTGTCTTCACTTTTATAAGCTTCAACCAAGGGTAAGATTGTATTTTTAAAAAGATTTAAAGCAGATAACGATCCATCAATCAAACTGGTCTTTAATCTATCTACTTTATATAATGGTTCGAAAAGGCCAACAAATCCCATTCTGATAGCAGCCATATGATGTTCCAGTATTAAAGTTTTAACTTCATTTGGTTCCATCCAAGCCTTATCTTCCGTAAATGCAAACATTTTTTTTGCAACGGAATTTTCCGTAACAATTTTATTACTAACTCTATCGACTATAAATAAGCGAACTATCCCTTCTGGTTTTTCTTTCCGTGGCTGTTGTTCTTGGTCATCAACATCCTTTCGGATGTCGTTTATTAATTTAACGATCCGTTTGTTAGAGCGATGGTTCATTTTTTTTACAGGAAGAACCCAGTCTGTTGGTAATGATTCTCCTAGGTTTGGTTTACCATCAGCATAAATTCGTTGCATTGTGTCTCCGAAGAGACCCAAGGAAAAAACGTCTTTTTTTGATTTCTGTAAAATAAACAAGGCTTCTATAAGTTCTTTTTTTGTGTCTTGGCTCTCATCCACTAGGATTATCGGGAATCTTGCAGCCACGATATCCTGCATCAAACTTTCATCAGCTATAAAGTTCGCTGTAATCCCAATGACTTCACTATGATTTAAAGAGTCTTTTTTATAGTTGTCTCCATTAGGATTATAAGTGAATTGAGTAACGTTAGGAAGATTTTCCAATCGCTTGGCTTTTGATTTTATCCTTCTTGCGCGATCAATTGAGGATTTATTTTGTAGACTTCTAGCTTTCGACTGGGCTAATTCAAGGTCTTCAATATCCTTTAAAAGCTTAGTTTTTACATAAGATTTTATGTCTGAAGTAAATAGCTGTATAAGTTCCCAAGCGTAGCTATGAATTGTACTCACATAAAAAATTGGATCAAACATTAATCGCTGTTTAATCTCATCAGCAGCTGCATTAGTGTAAGTTATAATTGCAATTTTTTGATTATTAAGAATAAAATTGTCGCCGTGCTTTTTTTTAAACTCAGCTAACGCTTTTACTAATGATCTTGTTTTACCAGAACCAGCTCCAGCAAATAGGAAAAAACTCTTTGGTTTTTTTGGATTTAAACATTTTGATATTTGAATATCCACAATGTCATCTACATTGTTATCACCTGTTAAGATCATTTTTCTACAGTTTTAATTTGTAAGCCTATTTTTTCAATCTTCAACTTTTCTTCTACCCATAAGAGTCCTTCCTCAATATATTTTGGTGTTTTAAGCACATCTGGTTTTTTAAAATAAAATAATTCTAAGGCGAATTCAGCTTTTTTTGATGAAGGATCAGTAATAATATTATACATTTTATCTGCTGATTTTTGAACCGAAGTTTCATTCGTGGCTTCTACCATTTTTTTGAGTAAGCCTTTGGCATTTGTCAAGCTTTTGAAAATCGACATATTTTCCAGCACTAATGAATCTTCAAAAGTGTATGGATAAACTGTGACTTGTTTCTTATTCTCTCCTATCTTAATGGGTGTTTGAAAAGCAATACGAATTGGGTTGTTTTTATCTTCCTTGTTCTCATAAGTTGTAGCGAGTAATTTATCTAATTCTTTTTCAGCAGGAATCCATCCTTTAAGTGACGAATTACCTGTTTCATAATCTTTGCCCAAAGCTGGCTGTGTTTTCTTACCTCTGGAATCCTTTATGACAGAGTCTAAATCTGTAATCACTAACGTAATTAATCCTAAAGCTTCAATAAGTGGTTTAAGAGTATGTGCGTGGCTACCACCAATTTCTAAAATTGATACATAACAACTACTCAATTGAGTGTGATGAGTAATGAAATATGGTACTAACATACGTTCTGCAGGTCCTTCTACTAAGATTGCCGCATCAGAAAAGAATAAATTGCTATGAGTTGTCTTTAAATATCGTTTTGCAAATCTTGTGGTATCATTATCAGTTCCAAAAGTTTTAGACAAATTGACTACTGAAGATGTATTAATTGAGCCTTTCTCAGAAATATTTCTTCTGAAGTAGCGTAAAGCTGTAAAATCAATTTCGTGAGCTACGTGATTAGAATGTGTACTTATTATAAGCTGTGTTGCAAAAGTTTTATCGTCTTTAAGGTTTTTATGCTTTCGTAATACACTATAGGCTTTTCTAATAAAGACTTGTTGCACTTGTGCGTGTAAATGTGCTTCTGGTTCTTCAACTAAAACTAAATGAATAGGTTGAAAAATAATTTCTGAATCATTTGGATCTAAGCTTTTACCTTTTTTCATCCATTTATCTCTAAAGCTAATAAGCTTAAAAATCATAGAAATTAGATTTTGATAACCCAAGCCATTGTATTTTTCTGGTAGAGATAATTCCGTCTTACCATCATTAAGAGCATATTGCACTGCTGAGTCGTGTTGCAAACTACTTGCTGTACTTATTTCACTACTCAGCTTTATTTGTGGATTCCCAAAGCCTGGATAATTGAGATCCTCAAGTTCACTTAAGGCATCTTTAAAACTACTTTCTAAGTTGGTATTAAAAGTTTCTTTAGCTTGGTGTAGTTCCACTAGTGCATCAACGTCTGCCTTTGTTGGGTTCACGCTAGGGTTAAGATGCTTTTCATAATAGTTGCGTAATTGAGATGAGAGGTTTTTTGTGGTACTTCCTTCAACAGCATCTGTATTTATATCTGTAAAACCTCGTTGGGCATTTATTATATCAACATTTATCAATTTATTTAAGACTTCGTTTTGAACCGCAATATCATTTTCAGTTAATGATTGTGGATTTTCATTTTGCGCAGGGTCTAATAAATATGTTTGAACCTTAAAGTATGTGCTAAGTTTTTTATCTAAAAAGTCACGTAGATTCTTAGGCCACAAATTAAACGTTTTAGACTTCCCTTTTTTCTTATCATAAATCCCTTTTGCGTTTTGAATACTTTTTTTAAACTCTGCATAAAGTGACTCTATATCAGTCGGTTCATAACGTAATCGCACACCTAATAAACCTCCTTTCCAATCTAGTGATGGTATAATATGACTAACGTGTTGTAGTTCTGTATTTTCAACGTGTAGCCAAATGTCAAGAGTAGGAATTTCGGATTCCCAAGGCTTACTAGTTAAATATACTTTTTCAGGATCTTTCTCTTTAAGCCATACATCTCCTATTTTATTAATGGCTGACCAGTTAGATAAAGTAAAATCCTTGAGATCAAAAGATCTGTTTTTAGTGAGAAATAGAATCAGTGCATCCATCGCAGAAGTCTTTCCACTATTGTTTGCGCCAACTAAAAGCGTTTCTTTCGCAGATACATCTATTCGACAGTTTTTAAGTTTTCTAAAATTTTGTACGTGTAAAAAATCTATTCTCATAATTCTAAAAAAATATTGAAAGCACAAATTATAAAAGAATCTGATTCTTTAACAGTTTTAGCGACAAACTTTTATCAAATACAGAAACAATAATTAACAATATCACGAAAACTCTCTTTTAGTAGTTTGCCTTGTGAATTAAAGCACGGTAAGATGAAAAAAGAACAGCCCGATTATAGTGACTTACAGCAGAGTGTGGACACGCTTATAGGCAAGTTTGGTCTTGTAAAAACCATTGAAGTCATTAATAATCTTTCGGGCAACACGCAGTTACTGTCAAGCGATACGCAGAAAGTAAAATTACTTTTAGTGTACATCGTCTCACAAAGCATCCAGATTTTTAATCTTCAGGAACAAGAATTTTACACGAGTACCATTCAGGAATATCGCGATGCTAGAATGGCGTGCTATTTCCTACTGAAAAAATATACGGATACGAGCTACGCAAAGATTGGCGAGAACTTTAAACAGTCTAAACGTGCTGTGATGTACAATTACCATAAATGCGATGAGATTCTTTCCATACCTAGTTTTTACAAACCGTTTGTAGCCAAGTTCAAAATACTGGAAAACAACGTGGTCAACTTTATCGCAAAACTCAATTAAGAATATGAAAGAAGAAATAGCTCAAGAAGTAAAGGATGTCCTTACCACAGCACCCGAAGAAATCACGTTTGAAAATATACAAGGCGAAGAAAGCAGTCCGCTTAATCAGCCAGTAATTGAAAAAGACATCGGTGGCGAGCGTCCAGTCGATAATGACCCAGATAAACAAAAGAGTTGGAACGTTTGGAAACCAGATAGACCACATCAAATGCAAGAAGAACCAATTGCGACAAATACTGAACAACCAGAATTCCGCAAAACGGTTGAAGAAAATGTCGAGCAAGAAAAGCGTGATCAGCCACTAGACGCACCAGAGCAAGAGATAAATAGTGGCGGTTACGAGGAAGATGATGAGCCACAACCTGCTGATGAGGATTTTGAGCTACCCCTAAGCCAAGCCAACCAAGCTGCCGATGCGCTACTAGGTATGTCTAACAATGTTTTGGAAGTTGGCGGCGGTTATTTTGTAAAAATTAGCAAGCACAAGGAATTCTATGAGTTTGATGAGATCATCACGGTCATCGATCAGCAGAACGACAAAAACGTTGCTCGTGTAAAACTTGATAATGAAGATAAGGCACTACTACGTCCTTTACTTGCCCAGATCCTTCGCAAGAAAGCCAAAAAGCTCACACCAGAGCAACAGCTTATGGGCGCAGTACTTTCTATTTTGATGAAAAAGGCACAAGTCGTTATGGAAGTGCGTGCAGAAAACAATATTCTTGAAGAGCGTATTCTCGATATCATTCGTGATGAAAAAGCTTCTGATATAGAAGATGAAGACAATGACATAGATGAAGATTTTGACAATGAAGGTTTTCAAGAAGAGTTAGATTTTGATGATGAAGAGCCAATGGTTGAGGATCACGCTGAAGTTTATACTGAGCGCAGTCGAAGTGATAAAGCGGAAAAGAAAAAATCTCAAGAGCCTGAGATAACAAACTTTGAAGAAGTAGATGTAGATATCCCTGAAGCAACAATTTTAGAAGTTGCTCAAGATGAACCAAAAACTGAGTAGCTATGTCAGGAACTTCTAATCGTGGTAGAAAACCCATCAGTTATTTGAAAGAAGATCTGGAGCGCCAGCCAATGATCTTACTTGTTTGTGGCGAGACTGGTGTCGGGAAAACCTATCGCAATAAGCAAGAAATTAAGCGATATATGATGGATCATCTTGCGGTAGGAAAGAAAGGTCGTAAAGTATTGGCTTTTGACACCAACGATGATGATTATCCACAATTCCGCACCGTGAGTCCTAATCATTTAAAAGCGCTTACAAAAGTTTCTTCTCGCAGAATCAGACCTTTTAATCCAGACGGCTCGCCTATGGATAATGACGAGAAAAAGGAAGTGATTACTAAAATAATGAAGTATTTTAAAAATGGACTTGTTGTATTGGACGACATTGACCATTATATGACTGGCGCCAAGGGACAGTCTATGATAGGTGCACTTTGTACTGTACGTCACAAGGGAATTGATATTGTACTTACACACCAATCTGTTGCAAAAATCACAACGTCAGAGTGGCAAAACTGTACTTGGTTGCGCTTACATCATCAAGTAGATGATGTGACACGATATCGAGAACGTATCCCAAAATATCAAATGGTACGCATTGGGCAGCTTATTGTAGATGAGCAATATGAATTATGTTCCAATGCAATGGCGATGGGAAAAATTACCGAGCAGGAATATAAGATTCAAAAAAGTTTCTTTGTGTACATAAATATGCGGGAGCAGCGCATACGTGGTTGTAGCCGTGCTGCTTTTATAAGAGCTTGTAAAAAGTTTATAGACCAAGAAGAATCACGCAAAGTAAAGATGCTTCTCAATGAGCAAGATTTTGATGGTAACAATATCTACAAGACAAAGAACGATGCCATTGTAAAGTTGATTTCAGATAAGTTGCGGTATCACGAGGATGGACTATCCAGTCCTGTTTAATGGAAAATATTTTGCAAAATACGCCCTATACTGGAAAATATTTTGCAGTCATTCCCTTATTTATCCTTTTACTGGAAAGAATGTATATGTATTATAATGGAAAATATTTAGCAAAAAACTAATTATACTGGAAAATATTTTGCAATTTTGCTTTCTGAAGTGATTATAATGGAAAAAAACACCCCTTTGCATCTTAAAGAGATTATATATGCCTCTGCCGATTCTGTAGAGTCCCGAAGAATATCAAACTGGGAAAGTGAAGGTCACATCCGTAAAATCGCTTCAAGGATCTATACTTCAAATCTTGAAGACACTCCAGAAGATATCATACAACGTAACATATTTCCTATTTTAGGTAAACTATATCCAGGTGCCATATTAAGCCATCGGTCTGCCTTTGAGTTTACACCTACGGCAAACGGGCAATTATTTGTCACCTATAAATACACCAAAAAAGTAAAACTTCCAGGCGTCACCATTCGGTTTATAGAGGGTTCTCCTGCTATTGAGGGCGACACTTCCTTTTCGAGCGAACTTATGGTATCGCAGCGGGAACGGGCATTACTTGAAAATTTGCAGGTCTCAAGGCAAACAGGTGCCGACTCTAAAACATTAGCCTATCCACAAATAGAGGAAAAGCTCGAGAAAATCATCCGTGTAAATGGCGAGGATGAGTTGAATGCCGTGCGTGATAGAGCTCGTGAAATTTCCGAAGTAATCGGGATGCAAAAAGAGTTCACTAAACTTAATAAAATCATTAGTGCCTTACTCACTACCAGGTCAGCCAAAGAATTGAAATCGCCCGTTGCGGCTGCTCGTGCGGAAGGTTTACCATACGACCCAGCGAGAATACAGCTATTTGAAACGTTATTCAGAGCACTTAAACAGCAAGAATTTAAGAACAGGGAAGAACAAAATACCACAACGCAGGACTATCGCAACTTTGCCTTTTATGAGAGTTACTTTTCAAATTACATAGAAGGTACCGTATTTGAAATCGATACTGCTAAACAAATTATTGCTACACAGCAGCCACTTCCAGCACGTAATGAAGATTCACACGATGTTTTGGGAACCTATCAATTGGTTTCCAACACACGTGAAATGAAAATCGTTCCTTATTCTCCAGAAAATCTCATCGACATTCTCCAGTACCGTCACGTCATACTATTAAGTGCCCGGGAAGATAAAAAGCCAGGTAAGTTTAAAGACCAAAATAATCAGGCAGGCGACACTTCTTTTGTAGATATGGAACTGGTACGAGGAACATTGACGCAGAGCTTTGATTATTACAAAGCCCTCACGCATCCTTTCGCGAAAGCGGCCTACATAATGTTTGTAGTCAGTGAGGTGCATCCCTTTCTGGATGGCAACGGTCGTATGGCGAGGGTTATGATGAATGCTGAGCTTTCCAGCGCTAGTCATACCAAAATTATAATTCCGACAGTTTACCGTGAGGACTACTTAGGCGGATTAAGACAGCTTACGCGAAATGGAAATCCAGATATTTACGTAAGAATGCTGGAACGTGCACAGGCATTTAGCCATACCATTTATGGCAACGATATGGATGCAATGGAAGATAAACTACGCCAAAGCAGTGCTTTTAAGGAAAGTAACGAAGGGGTTTTGAAAATTAAAACCTCTTGATATTATGCCCAAATCTAAGACACAAAACAGAGAAGAATTCAAAAGTCCTATAAAGAAAATCATTGCTGCCAGAGCAGGTTATCGATGTAATTTTCCTGGTTGCCATAAAACGTTGATAGGCCCAGGACATAAAAATGATGAGTACATTACCATTGGCGAATACAGTCATATCTTTTCTGCTGCTGAAAATGGCCTTCGTACAGATGGTGGTTTAAGTCCTGAAGAGCTGGCAAGACCTGAAAATGGAATTTATCTATGTCGTGTCCATCATCAAATAGTCGACACAAAATCTCAAGACAACAAGTATACTTCTGACTTACTGACTCTGTATAAGAATCGACACGAATTTCAAATTTCAGGCGAAATAGGTGAATATCTGTATCCACTGAATTGGATTAATAAATTTAAAATACAAGGAACTTTTTTGACTAATGAGATCCGCCTTAACCTTGGAAAGGTCACTTTTATTTATGGCACAAATGGTGTTGGAAAGTCAA
>CAWUIT010000043.1:0-14636 GCA_963922345.1 uncultured Dokdonia sp.
GTTTTAAGAATTGTTCAACATTTTTAAAACCATATCTTATGGAAAATTCCAAAGACGGAACAACTGTTCGCCAAAACAGTATGTATCCATCAAGTCGCAAGCACGAGGCAAACTTACGAAGAAATCCCACGCTTCATTTTCAAATTGGGTTAATCTTAGCACTTCTGGCATCCATTTTTTTTATTGAGATGCGCACCCCAGAACAGGCCATTGTCTATCAGAAAATTGATGATGATGTAGATCAAGTCTTCACCATTGATCAAGTTCAAGTAGAAAAACCTAAGGTGACTATGGCTCGTAAAGTTATTCTACCTAAGCCCGTAGAGCCTATTATTATCGATAAGACACCAGAGAAGCCAGAGCAAAATCTTACCGAAACATTTATTGATCCAACAGAGCCTAGCGATCAACCGATGGTTGACCCAGGATTTGTAGATTATGCAGACCCAGTCGAAGAGCCAGCTACCATCTTTTCTCTAGTAGAAACTGTTCCACTCTTTCCAGGATGTGAAGGTTTAAATTCTAACGATGAGCGTCGTGATTGTATGAGTACGAAGATCTCAAAATTTGTTTCCAAAAAATTCAGAACAGATAGAGGAGAAGGTTTAGGTCTTACCGGGATTAACAGGATTTTTGTCACCTTTAAAATTAATAAGAATGGTGAGGTGGTTGATGTTCAAGCAAAGGCACCACATCCCAAACTCGAAGAAGAGGCAAAAAGAGTTACACAGCTCTTGCCAAATATGACAGCAGGCAAACAGGGCGGCAAAGATGTTGCTGTTTTATTTTCATTACCAATATCGTTTCAAATACAAGATTAATATATAAAATATCTTTACTCCAATCCCGTTACCACTGGTAGCGGGATTTTTAGGTTTAAAGTCCTATCTTTCGCTAGCAAAAATGACTCCCAATCTTATGCAAAAGCAGCTACTTATATTTCTATTATTTATAACCTACACTATTACTGCTCAAGTTACTACAAATGACTTTGAGAAATATCCAGTTTTTCCCGAATGTGAGGAGGTAAACATTGGTCAACTTCCAGATTGTTTCAATCAAACGCTTATAAATTTTGTGGTTGATAATTTGCAGGTACCAGCAAAGGTTCAAGAAGAAAATTACCGAGGTAAGATGGTTTTGCTTTTTGAGGTCACAAAGGATGGAAATTTTAAACTACTCTACACAGATGCTGTGTATCCTGAACTTAAAACAGCGGCACAAGATGTCTTTAACGCATTACCTACTGTAGAACCTGCTACTTACAATGCGCAGCCTACGTATTTACAGTTTACAATGCCCATTTTAATTCCGTTAAATAGAAATATTGCTGGAACTTATGATGAGACTGTAGAGGAGAGTTCCGCTTTCGCGAAAGCGAAGAAGGAAAAAGAGAAAAATCCTATGCAAGAGGAGTATGACCGTATTCAAAATCAAAAATTCGATAATACAAATGAATACGAAAGTCAGCTGAATATCCCTTTTTCACATCAAGTATATAGTAGGTTTGATCAAGAGCTTAACTTGGTAGGAACCAATGCACACACAGCAAGTAAACCCTATCTATATGAGGAGGTAAATCCTTACTATAATTTCAAGGAGAAAACGGATGCGCTCAAAAAAGAAAAGAAAACGTGGCTAGGTAGAAAATGGTATAATGAGCACATGGTTCAAATACAAGGGAAAGATTATTGGATTACCCTAGATCCCGCGGCAGACTTACAGCTGGGTTATGAAACAGATGAGTTGAAAGTAAATGACTTTACATATAACAATACGAGAGCAGTATATATTCAAGGTGGTTTAGGTAAAAAGCTTAATTTTTTTGCTGCCGTATATGAGAGCCAGGGTAGGTTTCCAAGATATTTTGATGCTATTGCGAGATCCTTGCGACCAGATGGCGGTAATCCAGCAGTTATTCCAAGTAGAGGTATTGCAAAAGAAGGAACCAATGGAGATCTAGATTATCCCGTTGCAGAGGGGTATGTTTCTTATACGCCTAGCAAATACTTTAATATTCAATTAGGTCACGGGAAGCAATTTATAGGGGATGGTTACCGCTCCCTACTTTTGAGTGATAATGCGAGCTATTTTCCTTATTTAAAATTGAATACAACCTTCTGGAAATTTAAATACACAAATACTTGGACGTCACTAAGAGACGTACGTCCAGAAGTAACTGCAGATGGCGCATTTAGGACCAAGTATATGAGTAATCATTACTTAAGCTGGAATGTTTCAAAAAGATTAAATATTGGACTTTTTGAATCTGTAATTTGGGAAGATGAGAATGGAAGAGGTTTTGATTTTAATTACTTGAACCCTGTCATATTCTATCGAGCGATAGAATTTTCTACGGGTTCTCGTGGGGGTAATGCTTTGATAGGTCTTAGCGGTAAGTATAAAATTAATGATAGGGCAAATATTTACGGTCAGATTGTAATTGATGAGTTTTCTGCTGGAGATGTCTTTGGAGGTAATAAAAGCTATAAAAATAAGCAGGGCTTCCAGATAGGAGCAAAGTATTACAATGCCTTTGGGGTAGAGAATCTAACATTGCAAGGAGAGTATAATCAAGTACGCCCATATGTCTATTCAAACAATGAAATACAACTCAATTATGGACATGTTAATCAGTCACTAGCACATCAATGGGGTGCAAATTTCAAAGAGTTAATTGGGATTGCTCGTTATGAACAAGAGCGCTGGTATGGAACAGCAAAAATAATTATTGGTACACGTGGGTTTGAAACGGGAGACATCAACGAGATTTACTACGGTGGTAGTATTTATGGAAGCGATGAGAATAGACCTTCTGATAATGGAATAGATTTTTTTCAAGGCAACAAGGTAAATAGTTTCTATGCAGATGTAGAAGTAGGATACTTAATTAATCCTTCTACTAATTTAAAGGTATATGTGAATCCAATTTACCGCGACTTTAATGCAGAAATTCAAGAAAAGCCAATTGCATTTGATACCAACACACTATGGGTAAATATTGGTTTTAGAACAGATCTTTTTAACTGGTATTACGATTACTAGTATACGTTTGCATTTTTCTAAGGATTCTTATACTACAAATTAAGACGTTTGCGTTATCCTGTAGGATACACATTACTTCATCAAACTATTTGTTCTTATGTCTAACAAAATCGTACTTGCGATGGTGTTTGTGTTAGCAATATTTGTATCCTGTGAAGAGGGGACTTGCGCAAAAACACAGCATAATCCCATACTAGCCACTTATGACTACAATAGTAAACCTTACCAAGCAGAGCTATACCGATTGATCAAGGAAAGTGAAGATGTAGACTACTACTACGAAATGCGAGAGGTAATTTTTGGACAAAATTTTCTGGTTGTTAATGCTTATGGTGATGCTTTCTGTGGGAAACTATGTCTTGTTATTCCAGAAGAAGATGTGCTTAAAATTCCCATTGATACAACCAAGGGGTATCAAGGAGCGCAACTTATAGGTCTAAAGTTTAAAAATCAAGAGGCAAGTTACGGGGGGCTGAGTTTAGTATATGATTCTATGGAATATATTGTAAACTAAAGCGATCATCATCCCTCATTAAGATGTAGTATCAAAGTTACCAATGTGCCATAGTATCCCAGAGGGATCGTGTAGAAAAAACTCTCTTCCCCAATCGGTAAAGACCATTTTCGAAATTTTTGTAGAAGGATATAGATCCTTTAAATTAATAGAATTGAGATAGTCTAGGTAGGTATCTGCATTAGAAACCTCAAGAAAGAGCATCGTATTATCTACCCAGTCCTTAACAAAGGCATCCTGTAAGTAGAAGGCATAACCTTCCATTTCGAAAACAGACATATTGTGAGAAATCACCTTTTCTGTGAAACCTATTTTAGCATAGAACTCTCTAGATACTGTAAAATCTTTACAGCCTATAAAAGGTCTTAAACTTTTTACTTCTAGTTTCATAATGGAAAATATTGATTAGTTTTTTAAGCTTTCTACGAGACTCTGGTAGACGGTACTGCGAAATTTTGGACCCGTAATAAAATCTTTTTCAGTTTCCTTATCTGTAAAATAAGCACTTGTAATTGATTCCATAGCACGTACCTCTTCTAGGGTTGCACCATCATTAATAGCATTCAATATATTCGTTTTTGTAGCAACTAGCATATTCAAATATTGCTGATACTCATCTCGTGTAGCGAGACTACCGTGACCAGGGATTATTTTGGTATCATCATTTGTGAGCATAAGGCCCTTTTTTGCCGCGTCAATGTCTCCATTTATACTGCCTCCTCGAGCAAGGTCTATATATGGAAATCTTCCATTAAAGAACGTGTCTCCTGTGTGAAGTACATTACTTTGAGCAAAGTAAACAAGCGCATCACCATCTGTGTGGGCGTGATGTACGTGGGTGAGAAAGACATCATCGCCATTTTGATAGAATGTAGCATCTTCACTAAAGGTGATTACTGGAAGTGCATTTAAAGCTATTTTATCATCAGAAGCAAGTCTCTTGCGCACATTATCGTGAGCCACTATAAGTGCTCCGGCTTCTTGGAAATTTGCATTACCTCCAGAGTGGTCACCGTGAAAATGTGTATTGACTAAAAATCGGACAGGTTGTTCAGAAACGGTTGCAATGGCAGCAAGTATCTTTTGACTAAGCGGGGCAAATTGATCGTCTACCATAAAAACACCATCAGCACCCGTGGAGATGGCTATATTTCCACCAGCACCTTGAAGCATATAGATGTGATCACTTACTTTATTGACTTTTATTTCAACATTGTCAAATCTTCCTTGACCCAATGCTGTAGCACTCATTGAGAGAGCAAGGTAAATGTATAGAAGTTTCATAGTTCAATAGTATTGCTTGTAAATGGTAAGGTAAGAGTTACGCTTTCGCGAAAGCGTAATTTTAACACCCTATTAAGGGTTACTTTCATAATTTATAGGTTGTACAACTTGCTATTGGGCAGTATCTTTGCACGACCAAATTTATTGCTAAAACTACTGTCTTTGAGCGACGTCGCAGTACATACAAATACCTATTCTACTTGGTATGATTTCAAGGAAATCACAAAGATGCGACTTTCTATTAGTGTCGTTTTTTCAAGTGTAGCTGGTTATTTTTTAGGAGCTACCCAAATTGATTGGTTTATTGTACTCTTACTTTCTGTAGGGGGATACTTTATGGTAGGGGCTTCTAATGCTTTTAATCAAGTGTTAGAAAAGGATCTTGATGCTTTGATGGATCGTACTAAAAATCGTCCTGTGGCCTCTGGTAGAATGTCTAAGCAGACGGCGCTTGTGATTGCCATATCATTTACAATACTTGGACTAGGGACGTTATGGTATATAAACCCACAGACGGCTATGTTTGGAGGGATTTCTATATTTATGTATGTCTTGCTTTACACACCTCTTAAGACTAAGACACCGTTGTCTGTATTTGTAGGTGCTTTTCCAGGTGCTATACCTTATATGCTAGGGTGGGTAGCAGCAACAAATGACTTTGGGATTGAACCAGGAACGCTATTTATGATTCAGTTTTTCTGGCAGTTTCCACATTTTTGGGCTATTGGCTGGTTTCTCTTTGATGACTATAAAAAGGGAGGTTTTGCTATGTTGCCTACAGGCAAGAGAGACAAAGGTACTGCTGTCCAAGTAGTACTTTATACAATCTGGACCGTACTTATATCTCTTGTTCCAGCCTTTGGCGTAACAGGAGACTTGTTTCTAACACCAGTATCTGCAATAATTGTGGGAGGATTAGGATTATTTATGCTCTATTGGGCAATAAAGCTCTATCAAAATAGAGATGCAAAAACAGCCAAACGACTTATGCTTTCAAGTGTAACTTATATCACATTGCTCCAGATAGTTTTTGTGGTAGATAAATTTTTAAGATAGAATGGATTATACTCAAGGAGGAGAGAAGTTTAAGCAAGACAGGGCAAAAAAGCAGATGCTTTGGTTTGGTATTATAAGCTTGTGTATGACGTTTGCGGGCTTAACAAGTGCATATATTGTGAGTATGGAGCGTCGTGATTGGTTAGAAAATTATGACTTCCCACAGGCGCTTATTGTTTCTACAGTACTTATAGTTATAAGTAGTGTAACGATACATCTGGCTAAGATTGCCATTATAAAAGGCAGTAAATCTCAAGGAACTTTGCTGCTTCTGGTTACGCTTGCGCTAGGTATTGCTTTTGTAATCTCACAATTTGAAGGATTTACAGCTTTTCAAGAGCAAGGATATTATTTTACAGGTGCCTCAAGTAATATTACAACAACCTTTTTATTTTTGATTATTGCGGTTCACATCGCACACGTAATCGCTGGTTTTATAGCACTTATCACTATAATTATAAATCATTTACGAGGTAGATACACTATAAATGAGCACTTAGGGTTATCTTTAGGAGTGACGTTCTGGCATTTCTTAGATCTACTGTGGGTTTTCTTATTTATTCTTTTATTTGTAACCAAATAATCTCTTAGATAATAGACGTATCTAAAACCATTATAAATCGGTGCTTGATTATTGAAATCCGAATAGAAAATACTTATTTTTGCAACCATTAAATTAACCAATTCTTACGAATGGACACGACTGTGACACATAATAACTCCGACGAAAATACTTGGGGTGGTGGTAATCAACCACTAAGAGCTAGCTACGGAAAACTGATGATGTGGTTTTTTATCGTATCAGATGCCTTGACATTTTCAGGCTTTCTAGCAGCTTATGGATTTTCTAGATTTAAATTTATTGATGCTTGGCCTATAGCAGATGAGGTTTTTACCCACGTACCTTTTATACACGGTAATTTCCCAATGATCTACGTGGCATTTATGACCTTTATTCTCATTATGTCATCTGTGACAATGGTACTGGCTGTAGATGCAGGACATCACTTAAAACATAAAAGTGTCGCTTTCTATATGTTCCTAACCATTATAGGAGGGATTATATTTGTAGGTTCACAAGGATGGGAGTGGGCTACATTTATCAAAGGAGATTATGGCGCGGTTGAGACTAAGGGGGGTAAGATCCTTCAGTTTTTAGACACAGACGGTAACCGTATGGCACTAGCAGATTTTGCGATGCCTACAGTAAGCGATAGAGAGCAACACCTCGCAAAAAATGGTGTTTGGTTTGATGAAGAAAAAACACCTACTACTTATTCTATAGAAGGAGTAAAAGCTGGATTTGCAGCAACACCTAACGCATTAATCCGTATACAAACGCTTAATGAAGATGGGGAGAAAATAGTTTTATCAAGAGAAGAATCTCTAGCTAAACTTAACAACGATGGTAAGCAAGTAGTAGAGGGGGCAAACCTTATTCACAATGAATATGGAACACCTTTATTTGCAGACTTCTTTTTCTTTATTACAGGTTTTCACGGTTTTCACGTATTTTCTGGAGTGATGATTAATATTATCATCTTTTTTAATGTTGTTCTAGGTACTTACGAGCGCAGAGGCCATTATGAGATGGTTGAAAAAGTTGGTCTTTACTGGCACTTTGTAGATCTTGTATGGGTATTTGTATTTACCTTTTTCTACCTCGTTTAATTTACTACCACAAAGAAGATTTTTATTATGGCACACGAGCATAAACTAGCAATATTTAGAGGGACTTTAAAGTTCAAAAGTAATACGCAAAAAATTTGGGGAGTTCTTATATTTCTATCCATTATCACTGCAATAGAAGTTGTACTTGGTATTTATAAGCCAGCAGTGCTTATGGAAACTTCGCTTGTAAGAATGAAACTCCTTAACTGGATCTTCATTATCCTAACCGTTGTAAAAGCGTATTACATTACGTGGGACTTTATGCACATGCGTGATGAGGTAAAAGGATTAAGAAGAGCGGTTGTATGGACAGCTATATTCTTGATCTGTTACTTAGTATTTATATTGCTTACAGAGGGAGACTATATTTTTGATGTCTACAGTGAAGGCTTCCAGAGTTGGGACTTTTAATTACGATAAAATATAAAGCGACTTTAGAGTCGCTTTTTTTATGCATTGAGTTTCCATAATGTAGGGAGTTAGCTTGAGGCACGATTATTATAATATAAACTTGTAACAGTTCTATAGCATACGCTTTCGCGAAAGCAGAATTTCACAAAAATTGAAACTATTTGCAAGTACGATTACCTCTTGGTATTTACCTTTGTAGCTATGAAAAAGAAATTAGTTTTAGTGGCGCTTTTTGTACTGCCTATTGTTGCTTATCTATTCTTTGCTTCAGGTATTTACAATTTTGCAAATCTGCCTTTATTACAAGAGAATGTGGCTGATGTTGCTCAATTTGAAGATCAAGAATTAAAGATTGTACAAACAGCACCTACTCCTCTCACATTAGATAATCATATAACGTTAATAGGGTATCTAGGAGATGGATTGATAGAAAATGAAGGCTATACAGCAAATTTGAATTTGATGATTTTCAAGTACTTTGAGCGGTATGATGATTTTCAAATGATTCTCTTTGTCAATGAGGGTAGTGAGGAAGCTATTGATAATTTAAAAACAGAGCTTGCACGTATATTTGACGTTTCAAAAATGCGTTTTATAGTGGCTTCAAAGGAGCAAGCTGCAAGCCATTTTAGCTCTTTAGGAATTCCTCTTAAGATGATGAGCGACGGTGGTCATTCTAATATTTTTGTGATTGATAAGTCACGGGCACTAAGATCTGGTCACGAAGATAAAAAAGCTAACATTTATGGGTATGACTTTACACAAGCAGTAGAAATGGGTTATCTAAAAGACGACGTTAAAATTTTACTTGCCGAATACAGACTCGCGCTCAAAAAGAACAATAATGCTAGTCCAAAAATCGAGCAGCGCAGAGTGACTAAACAATAAATGCTCAAAACAACAGAACATCTATATGCGTAAGAACACCTACATAGGGATAGCAGCGATTGTATTAATTTTTGGGATCATTGTCATTCCAAAGATTTATAAACGTCTGGCAAATGATGATGTATCACGAGGTGGTAGAATGCACCAAGGTAACGGGCAGAAAATAGAAGAAGCCCCAGATGGATTAGTATATATTAACCAAAATGGAGTAGATCGTAAAGTACCCGAATTTTCATTTGTTAATCAAGATAATGATACCATTACAAATGCAGATTATAAAGGTAAAGTATACCTCGTAGAATTCTTCTTTACGAGATGCACAGACATCTGTATCCCGATGAATCATAATCTTCAAGCAATTGCAAAGCAGTTTGAAGGTAGAGACGATTTTGGGATAGCGTCATTCTCAATCGATCCAGAACACGATCAGCCAGAGGTACTCAAGCAATACCAATTAGATTACGGAGTGACTAACCCTAATTGGAATTTTATGACGGGTGAGCGATCTGTTATTAGAAAATTATCTAATGAGGGCTTCTACTTAGCTACAAATGAAGAAGGAGATGAAAAGGACCTTTACCACTCAGGTTTATTTGCGCTGGTAGATAAAAACGGTTTCATACGCTCCAGACTAGATCCCTACGGTAATCCAAAACCGTATTATAGAGGATTTATACCCCTAGACGAAGAAGTTCCAGAAGGGGGTGAAACTCCAGAAATAGACATATTAATAGAAGACATTAAAAAGTTACTTGATTAATTATGAGTACCCTCAACCCCACAGAAAAAAAATATAGAGTTTGGATCATCGTATTATCCATCATCATACCCGTTGCAGTTGCTGTATTATTTGGCATAAAGCTTAAAGATTATGGTATAGATGTAGAGCCACTTACCTTCTTACCTCCCATTTATGCTACTATAAATGGATTAACAGCACTCGTATTAATATTAGGCGTACGAGCCATTAAAAATGGAAAAAAGAAAGTGCACGAGCGATTTATGAAAACGGCCATCGCACTGTCTGTACTCTTTCTCTTAATGTACGTGGCGTATCATATGACATCAGATTCTACTTCTTATGGAGGAGAAGGTTTTATAAGATATGTATACTTTTTTATCCTCATTACACATATTTCACTTTCTATAATCATTATACCACTTGTACTATTTACGTATGTGCGAGCCCTGGCAGAGCGGTTTGATAAGCATAGAAAATTAGCGCGTATCACATTTCCTATCTGGTTATATGTTGCGATTACTGGCGTAATTGTTTATGTAATGATTTCACCCTACTACGTTCATTAAAATGAAAACCTTACGCAATTTCTTTTTTGGTATTATTCTTTTCTTCGCTTTCGCGAAAGCGGAAGTACAAGCCACCACAGCAGCAACCACCCAATGTGCTATGTGTAGAGCCGTTCTAGAGTCTGAAGAGGATAACAGTACAGCAAAAGGCATCAATAATGGCATTAAATATTTAATGATCATTCCCTACATTCTGGTAGGAGGTGTTTTTTACTTTGTTTATAAATCCAAGAAGAAAAGTGCAGATGATGCTTCAAGTCTATGATCGATAATTGAAGAATTATTATTTGATGTTTGAAAATCAAATACTTATGTTTAAATGTTGTGCGTAATTCTTTAACAAAATCTTAGGACATCTCCACTAAACCCCTCCGTAATTTGCGCGTCTAAAATTAGAACCAAAAGATCATACGGATGAAGTTCCTTTTTACCACAGCATTACTCTTAATCTCCACTATTTTAATAGGTCAAAGACCTGGCACCGATCGAGAGGTGACAATCACTGGAAAAGTAATTGAAGCAGACACAAATATTCCCCTAGAATATGCAACTGTTTCATTTACTGATGCAAAAGGAACTATAGTTACAGGAGGTATTACAAATCCTCAAGGAGAGTATGCTATCGAACTGCCAGCTGGAGTGTATGATGTAAAGTTCGAATTTATATCCTTCGAAACTAAAATTTTAAAAAGTCAGAAGCTTCTCAAAAATACCGCGCTTCCTACCCAAACCCTTGCCATAGATTCTGAGTCACTAGACGAGGTTATTGTGCGTGCAGAAACTACAGAGGTAGAAGTGCGATTAGATAAAAAAATATACAACATAGGTAAAGATCTCACTACGAGCGGTGCGACTGTAAGTGATGCGCTAAGCAATGTGCCTTCAGTAACCGTAGATGTAGATGGAGCTATTGCATTGAGGGGTAATGGGAATGTACGCATATTAATAAATGGTAGACCATCTGCCATTGCTGGTTTTGGATCTGTAGATGCATTAAGCCAGTTACCAGCAGATGCTATAGAGCGAGTAGAGGTTATTACGTCGCCATCTGCTCGATATGATGCAGAAGGTACTGCAGGAATATTAAATATTATTTTAAGAAAGGAAAAAACACTCGGTCTTAATGGCTCGGTACAATTAAATACAGGATACCCTTTTCAATATGGCTTTACGGGTAATATTAATTTACGTACAGATAAATTTAATATCTTCAATACCACAGGTTATAACAAACGTAATAGACCAGGAAATGCATTTGCAGAAAACGAGTTTTTTGTATCAGAAACAGATCAAGATGGGAACACGACTTTTACAGACGAAATCGATAGAATATTAAGAGAAGATCGTGAGTTTGATAGAAATAGAGGAGGGTTCAATACAAATCTTGGTATTGAATATTTTGTAGATGAGAAAACATCGGTAACGGCAAGTGGGTTTTTGCGTGTAGGTGATAATACTTCTAATACAGATAACTTCACGAGTGAATTTACACCAGATAATAATCTTACGGTAGCTAGAACACGATTAGAACAAGAAGATGAAGAAGATTTTACCTATCAAATTTCTTTAAACTCAATTACAAAATTTGATGAGTCTGGTCACGAGCTCACTTCTGCATTTCAATATGCACGAGACGAGGAGACAGAAACATCTATCATATCTGAGTTTAATACCTTTCCCACATTTGAAAATTTACCTACTGAAGATATTACGCAAATAGAAGATCAAACGGAATATCTAGCACAAATAGATTATGTACGACCTATAGGAGAAGATGCACAGTTTGAGGCTGGTTATCGCGGTACCTTTGAAGAAACTGTAACAGATTATACACTATTGGAAGAAGATTTTGCAGGAGGCACATTTATACGTGATGATGGACTTTCTAACATTTTTACATATCAAGAAGATGTACACGCCCTTTATGTTCAGTATGGGGATAAGCTTTTTGGAGATTTTTCATTCTTAGCGGGTTTACGTTATGAAAACACAAGACAGAGAGGGAGTGTAGAAGCAGTCATATCTGATGATAATCCACTTGGGACCAATCTTGATTTTGACAATAAAACAGACGGACTGTTCCCTACATTAAATCTTACTTACGAGTTTAATGATCGTGAGAATATAACTTTAGGGTATAACAGACGTATCAATAGACCTAGAGGTAGGTTTGTTAATCCATTTCCATCTAGATCCAGTGAAGCAAATATTTTTCAGGGTAATCCAGATCTTGTACCTTCTTTTGCTAGCGCCTTTGATCTTGGTTATCTTAAAAGATGGGATAAACTCACACTCACATCTTCTATTTATTACCAATATGAAACAGATTCCTTTGAGCGTATTCAGGAGGAAACAGGTCTATTTACTGCAAATGGAGTCCCTATTATAAGAAGATTGCCTATCAATTTGAGTACAAACGAGCGGTACGGTGCAGAGATGGGAATTCTTTACAACCCTAAAAAGTGGTTAAGACTTAACTTAAGTGCAAACGCATTCCTTTTTGAGACCGAAGGGTTCTTTAATGGGACGGATTTTGGAGCCAGTAATTTTAGCTTCTTCACTAGAGGAAGTGCAAAAGTAAGTTTACCCTATAAAATTGATTGGCAGACCAATATTTTCTACAGAGGGCCTACTAATAATGCTCAGACAGACACTCAAGGTTTTCTATTTACAAACCTAGCCTTTAGTAAGGATATTCTCAATGATAATGGGACGATAGGATTTAATGTGAATGACGTCTTTAACTCGAGCAAGCGACAGTCGTTTACTAGGACAGAGTCATTTACGAGTGACAGTGAATTTCAATGGAGAGTGCGTTCCTACAATCTCACATTCACTTATAGATTTAATCAAAAGAAAAAACGGGAACGCGGAGGTCGCAATGGAGGTGATGATGATGACTTTGAAGGATAAGCAATAAAAATTCTTAATTCATACGAGCCCTTAATATTATATTGAGGGTTTTTTATTTACGCTTTCGCGAAAGCGTAATTCTGGATACAGAAGATCTCTTTTATCCGGTAATACTTTCTATTAAAAATCGAGCCATTGTTTAAATGTGGCTGCCTTATTTTTTCCTATAATCACATCTATTTCTGATTTAGGAGTCACTTCAATTTTTAATTGATTTTTACCATACTTCGTTATACGTTCAATAGCATTTATAGCAACTATGATTTGTCTATTTACTCGGAAAAAAGACTGTTCATTGAGGTATGAGAAAAGTTGATCTAGGCTTTCATTGGTGGTTGATCTTTTTCCATCTTTAGTGATGACATACGTTATTGTGTTCTCAACATAAATGTATGCTATGGTATCAATAGAAATAGGAACAAGCTCGTTTCTTACATAGGTGAGTAGTCGTTTTTTTTCTAATTCATTAGCTTGAACATCTGTTTTTTGAAGATCTTTTGAAGACTCTAGGGGGATGGAACTAAGACGTTTTTGATAATTTTCTAAAGAGGTGTTAAGTTTAGCAAGATTGAGAATTTTGTCCTCAAAAGAGCTTGATTTTTTTAAGATTATCTGATCATAGTGATTTGTAATCCAACGTATCATAATGAGTACAAAAAGCATTATCACTAGAGCACTTATTATAAAAATGACGAGGAGCATATTTTTATAAGAAGTTACTTCAGAAATGAATAGTTGAGAGCTCAAACTACCTATGATAACGAGATCTGAATTAGGTATAGCATCTAAAAAAATCACCTGATTATCTCCCTCCTTAGAATTATTTATATTATCGAGAAGTTTTGGAATAGCTACAGATTGACCAATGTTAGGAAGGTTGTTTTTTTGAGAAGCTAGCTCACTCCCTATTTTGGTCTTGTCTGGATGTGCTAAAATTTTTCCGGACCAGTCCATAATGAATAAGCTGCCGTGATCCAGACCTCCAGCCATAACAGATTCTTGGAGATACTTAACTGCCTTATCTTTTGAGAGATCTTCACTTAAAGCTACCTTTAATAAATTTGAAACACGTGCGCCCTCTTGTTTTAAAGATTGAGTGCTTTGATAGAGCTGTTTGTATTTATATGAAGATAAGAGGTATGGTATTGCAGTTGTTGCGAAGAGTAAAAACAATGCAATCAAACCACCTGCTGTAAAGAAATAAAACTTATAGTTATTCATAATTCTTTTAGAGAGTTCCTACGAAATTAAGCTATTTGACACTAGAATGTAAGATTATACAGTTTCTAGAATTCACTTTTAATACTTGAAATTCCATTTGAATTGTTTTTAATGATTCAAAATACTCAGGTAGCTCTTAATCTTCTACATTTGGTAAAAGATTTTCTGAATGATCTAAAAAATGTCGATTAAGGGCTATAGACTTATTATATTTATAAGCATTGTATTACTTCTAGGGTATATGGTAATCAATGTTTTGAATAATTCTGTACCAGATACTAGGCAGATTGAAACAAACTTTAGACTCAATGCTGGTGAATTGTTT
>CAWUIT010000044.1:0-14334 GCA_963922345.1 uncultured Dokdonia sp.
AAAGAAACAGACAGGCTTGAAGCGTTACGGGAAGAAATTACAAAACTGGGTGGTGGTATTCTTGTTACAGAAACTGATCTTACATTATTACCTCAAAGTGCTCCTCTCAATGAAAATATCACGGTAGCGACCTATCACGATCATCGTATGGCGATGGCATTTGCGCCGCTAGCACTACAAGTCCCAATCTTGATAGACGATGCTGGTGTGGTGTCTAAGTCGTATCCTGATTTTTGGCGAGATTTAGAAACTTTAGGGTTTGAGCAAGAGATAATTGGCTAAAGACTTGACAACGCCTATCTCGAGATTGTATCTTTGCGGCCTTGTAAATGTATGATCGCAGAGATTTTCTACAATAACTAAAAACAAATAAGAACCTTTTATGAAGTTATCACACTTTGACTTTGACCTTCCAGACGAATTACTTGCAGAACATCCAGCCGAAAATCGTGACGAGTCACGACTTATGGTTCTTAATCGCAAAGAGCAAACCATAGAGCATAAAATGTTTAAGGATCTTATTGATTATTTTGATCCTCAGGATGTAATGGTTCTTAACAATACAAAGGTATTTCCAGCTAGATTGTATGGGAATAAAGAAAAGACGGGAGCGCGTATCGAGGTATTCTTACTAAGAGAACTCAATCCAGAAACCCGCCTTTGGGATGTTCTAGTAGATCCAGCACGTAAAATACGTATAGGGAATAAGCTATATTTTGGAGATGATGAGAGCCTCGTAGCAGAGGTTATTGATAACACAACCTCAAGAGGTCGTACCTTACGATTCTTATATGATGGATCTTATACCGAGTTCAGAAAGAAGCTTACATCACTAGGGGAGACACCACTTCCTAAATATATAAACAGAGAAGTAGAGCCAGAAGACGAAGAGCGTTACCAGACTATTTATGCAAAGGAAGAAGGAGCAGTAGCAGCGCCTACAGCAGGACTACACTTCTCAAAACACCTTCTTAAAAGACTTGAGATTAAAGGTGTAGACTTTGCAGAGGTAACACTACACGTAGGTTTGGGGACTTTTAGCCCAGTTGAAGTAGAAGACCTTTCTAAGCATAAAATGGATAGCGAAGAGGCTTATATCCGTAAGCCAGCTACAGATATCATCAATAAGGCAATTAAAGAAAAACGTCGTATTTGTGCGGTAGGGACTACTGCGATGCGTGTTATGGAGAGTGCAGTGTCTAGTAACCATACCCTCAACGAGTTTGAAGGTTGGACAAACAAGTTCATCTTTCCTCCATATGACTTCAGTATAGCAAATTGTATGATTACAAATTTCCATACACCTAAGTCTACCTTACTTATGATGGTCTCTGCATTTGCAGGTCACGACTTTATGAAAAAGGCCTACGCAGAAGCTGTAAAGGAAAAATACAAGTTTTACTCATACGGTGATGCAATGCTTATTATCTAAGTAGTAGATCAATTACTATTAAAACCCAATCGTAGTGATTGGGTTTTTTGTTTTGAGCACCTCAGTATGCTTGTACTTGCTTTGGTGATTTCCCGCTTTACACTACAATTCCTCGCGTCGGCTATGCCAGACAGCTGTGGGATTTTCATTTCAATCGGGGCTAGTTTTATGGTTGTGAGTGACCATCAATCTAAATTCATTATTCTAGTAAATCACAATCGCTGTAAACTCCAGAAACAACTCCGTACCTTTGCATCGTGAAAACAGATAAAAAAGATATACGTAAACTCACCAAAGAAGAACTTCGTAGTTTTTTTATAGATCAAGGTGATAAAGCATTTCGAGGTAATCAAGTGTATGAGTGGTTGTGGCAAAAGGGTGCGCACGACTTCACAGATATGACAAACATCTCGAAGGAAACGCGCATATTATTGGATGAGCACTTTGTTATTAACCATATCCGTGTGGATCAGATGCAGCGTAGCAAGGATGGAACTATAAAAAATGCTGTAAAACTGCACGATGGTCTTACTGTAGAGTCTGTATTAATACCTACTAAAAGTAGAACAACCGCTTGCGTTTCATCACAGGTAGGTTGCAGTCTCAATTGCAAATTCTGTGCAACCGCTAGACTTAAACGTATGCGTAATCTCAATCCAGATGAGATTGTAGATCAAGTGGTGGTAATAGACAGACAGAGTAAACTCTATCACGACAGGCCACTGTCAAATATTGTTTTTATGGGAATGGGTGAGCCGCTCATGAATTACAACAATGTTATAAAAGCAATAGATAAGATAACCGATCCTGAGGGGTTAGGTATGTCACCTAAGCGCATCACCGTCTCTACATCTGGCGTTCCTAAGATTATAAAGAAAATGGCAGATGATGAGGTCAAGTTTAATCTTGCTGTTTCCTTACACTCGGCACTAGATGACGTAAGGACCGAGATTATGCCATTTAATGAGCAAATGCCACTAGCAGATCTCAAAGAAGCTCTTATCTACTGGTATCAAAAAACAGGCAAGCGTATTACATATGAATATGTGGTCTGGGATGGAATAAATGATAGACAGATAGATATAGAAGCGCTCCTAGATTTTTGTAAGGCAGTACCAAGTAAGGTAAATCTTATAGAATACAATCCTATTGATGATGGTCAATTTCAACAGGCAGATCCAGAGGCTATAGACCGATACGTATCGGTGCTAGAGGCAAACGGAGTTACGGTTACCGTGCGTAGGTCTCGAGGTAAAGATATAGATGCTGCCTGCGGTCAACTAGCTAATAAACAGTAGGGAGCAACACAGCCTTTACCTATCTTTACAATAATGAAAGTTGTAGCTCAAATCAAAGAACCCATCGCCTATGAAATGGAACTTTTTGAAGAAAAGTTTGCACTTTCAATGCGCTCCAAGGTGGCGTTACTCAATCGTATTACACATTACATAGTGAATCGTAAGGGTAAGCAAATGCGCCCTATGTTTGTCTTTTTGACTGCAAAGATGATGGCTAATGGGGAAGTCAATGATCGTACATATAGAGGGGCATCTGTAATTGAACTTATCCATACTGCAAGTCTTGTACACGATGATGTAGTAGACGATAGTAATATGCGCCGGGGTTTCTTTTCTTTAAATGCCCTGTGGAAAAATAAAATAGCCGTACTCGTAGGAGATTTTTTATTTTCTAAGGGATTACTACTTTCTATTGATAATGGTGATACAGATTTACTCCAGATAATCTCTGTGGCAGTACGTGAGATCTCAGAAGGAGAATTGCTCCAAATTGAAAAAGCAAGGAAATTAGACATTACCGAAGATCTTTACTACGAGATAATTCGTCAAAAAACAGCAACCTTAATTGCTGCTTGCTGTGCGATGGGAGCCAGAGCAGTTCACGCTAAGAATAAGGATGTAAAACGGATGCATAAATTTGGAGAGCTTATAGGAATGGCGTTTCAAATTAAAGATGATCTCTTTGACTATGGAACTGCAAGAATTGGAAAACCAACTGGTATTGATATTAAAGAACAGAAGATGACTCTACCACTCATTTATGTGCTTAATACTGTATCAAAAAAAGAGAAAAATTGGCTCATCAACAGTATTAAGAATAAAAATACAGACAAGAAACGTGTGAATGAAGTAATAGCTTTTGTTAAAGATCACGGCGGACTCGAATATGCCGTATCAAAAATGAAAGCATTACAGCAGGAAGCACTCGAAATTTTGATGACCTATCCAAAGTCGGAGTATCGTGATTCTCTAGAATTGCTAGTTACCTACGTTATAGACCGCAAGAAGTAGAAATTTATACTATCCAAAAAAAAAGCGGCTTTAAGCCGCTTTTTATGTGTTCTAAATTTTTAAGCCCTCACGGCACGATTAAGAATTAAATCGAGGTAGAGATTAATTTTATTTTTAAGCTCGTGTCTAGGAGTGATAAAATCTAAGAAACCGTGCTCTTGTACAAACTCTGCAGTCTGGAAGCCTTCTGGTAATTCTTTACCAGTAGTATCACGTACTACACGTGGTCCCGCAAAACCTATTAAAGCGCCAGGCTCGGAGATATTAATATCACCTAGCATTGCAAAAGAGGCTGTCGTACCACCTGTGGTGGGATCTGTACATAGAGAGATATACGGTATTCCCGCATCTGCTAGTTGTGCTAGTTTTGCACTTGTTTTGGCCAGTTGCATTAATGACAATGCTGCCTCCATCATACGTGCACCTCCTGATTTTGAAATGATTAAAAAGGGGATTTTGTTTTTAAGAGCGTGATCTGCGGCGCGTGCAATTTTTTCGCCTACAACGCTTCCCATTGAACCTCCTATAAAACTAAAATCCATACAAGCGATTACAATATCTTCACCTTTAGATTTTCCTACAGCGGTGCGTACAGCATCGTTCAGACCCGTTTTCTCTTTTGCCGCTGCGAGTCTATCAGAGTATTTCTTTTTATCCTCAAATTTTAAGGGGTCTTTAGAAGTAAGCTTGCTGTCAAGCTCTTTAAACTTATTATCATCAAAGAGGATTTCAAAGTACTCATTACTCCCAATGCGCACGTGATAACCATCTTCTGGAGAGATATAAAAGTTTTTTTCTAACTCGTCTGTGTCAACTATTTTTCCAGTGGGAGATTTGTACCACAGCCCTTTAGGAGTGTCTTTTTTATCTTCGGTAGCCGTCTGTATACCTTTGTCTTTACGTTTGAACCAAGCCATATATACGTGTTTGAAATTGGTTAGGGGATAAATTACGCTTTCGCGAAAGCGGAAAAAATCATTTTAATATAGTCTGTAAAAATAAGGAAAACGGATTACATCAAATACTATTGACGTTACCCGTTTTCCAGAATGTATTGATTTGCTTAAAGCGTGTCTATATTGTTAAGATCTTCAAAAGCCTTTTTTAAACGCGCCCCCATAGTTTGCTCTGCTTTGCGTAACCATACTCTTGGGTCATAATATTTCTTGTTTGGTGAGTCGTCACCAGTAGGATTACCTATTTGAGTTTTTAAATAGTCTTTATTTTCACCAAAGTAATCGCGTATCCCTTCTGCCGTAGCCCACTGCAAATCGGTATCAATATTCATTTTAATGACTCCATAAGAGATTCCTTCTCTTATTTCCTCTACGGTAGAACCGCTACCTCCGTGAAAAACAAAATCTATGTGGTTGTGCTCTTTGTTGTACTTCTCTGAGATGTACTCTTGAGAGTTTTTTAAGATTTTTGGAGTAAGTTTTACATTACCAGGCTTGTATACACCGTGTACATTTCCAAAGGCGGCTGCAATGGTAAACTGGTCACTTACTTTACTAAGTTCTTCGTATGCATAAGCAACTTCTTCTGGTTGTGTGTATAATTTTGAGTCGTCTACATCTGTATTATCTACGCCATCTTCTTCACCACCTGTAATTCCTAATTCTATCTCTAGCGTCATATCCATTTTTGCCATACGCGCTAAGTACTTTTTACAAATCTCAATATTCTCTTCGATAGGCTCTTCGCTTAAGTCAATCATATGTGAGCTAAAGAGGGAGTGCCCGTGTTCTTTATAATAGGCCTCGCTAGCATCTAGCATCCCATCTATCCAAGGAAGTAACTTTTTTGCACAGTGATCTGTATGTAAGATTACAGTAGCGCCATAAGCCTTTGCTAGCTCGTGTACGTGCTTTGCACCTGCAACAGCTCCTAGCACAGCTGCGCGCTGATTATCATTATTTAAACCTTTACCAGCATTAAACTGAGCGCCACCGTTTGAAAACTGAATGATCACTGGTGCATTAAGTGATGCCGCTGTCTCTAATACCGTATTGATACTATTAGAACCTATCACATTTACCGCAGGAAGGGCAAAGCCTTTTTCCTTTGCATAGTTAAAAATTGCTTGTACTTCGTGTCCAGTAGCTACGCCTGGCTTTATAGAGTGTGACATGTTTTTTGTTTAAAATTGAATAGTAAAAATAAGAATAATTCCGCTCATTGGGATTGTAAGTGTATGGTTACTACGATAACGTTTTAGCTATGAGTACGCTTTCGCGAAAGCAGACATTACACCATTTGTATATGATACATCCTAAGGTTTCTTGTAACGCTAGAATGGATAATTTATACCTACGTTTAAGACAGAGTTTGCAAAGTTATATTGCTTAAACCACCTACTACCTTCTGGCAAGGCTGGATTATAGGTTTTAAAACCTACGTCAAAGCGGAGTGCAAAGAAGTCAAAATCCCACCGCAACCCAAAACCTGAGCCGAGTGCGAGATCCTGTAGACTACCTAGCCCTCTAAACTGGGAGCGGGGATCATCTACATTATCAAAAACATTCCAGATATTACCAGCATCTGCAAATAAAGCCCCCTCAATAGGCCCTATTAAATCAAAACGATATTCTAGATTAAAAGCAAGTTTCATATTTGCTTCATTAAACTCGTTGGGACTCCCACTACTTCCAGGGCCCAAATCGTAAGCTCTCCACGCTCGATTATCATTAGACCCACCACCAAAAAAACTCCGTATAAAGGGAATACTATTTGAATTGCCGTAAGGAATGGCAATGCCACCAAAAGCCCTGGCGGCTATTATATTATTATCTCCTAGATCCCAATGCCTTGAGTAATCTAGCTCGGTTTTTACATATTGTGAGTACACGACGCCAAAGAGGCTTTTGTTCCCATCATCATTTTCAGAAGCTCCCACAAGGCTTCCAGCTAGAGCTAGGGCATTCCCAGCGAGTTCTAATCGTGTTCTAAATCTGCTAAAAGTTTCGTCAAAGATATTCTCTCGACTATCGTAAATATGAGAGATGTTGAGTGATACGATCAGGTTATCTTCTGTAAGTCTTTCTTGTCTTTCTCCTATGGATCGTATACTGCTTACCTCTTCGTTAGTCAAGTTTTCAACTTGATCGCTAGTCACATCATTAATAAATTGTTCAGACCCAAATGGGATAGACAAATTTGACTCTCCAGAGCTATCAGTAATAAAATAATTAGGGTTTATTGCACCTTGATTATTGCGGGCAATGGTATTGAGATCTTCGTAACTATTTCTATAGATATTAAAGTAATTATCTGGATTCAGGTTACGTACATATTGTGCATTAATAAGATCTACGCTAAAGGTGCGTTTCCAAGAAGGACTCCAATTGTATGCTAGACCTGCACTTAGGGTTTGCTTATCTAACCCAATATTTTGTTGTACTCCGATACCAAGATTAAATCGCGTATTGGGTTGCCACTCTGCAGGAATAATACGTCTTGTGTTTAAAGGGAAAAATATGCGTGGGAAGGTTAATCGTACATCTGCACCTACTTCTGAGATGTTGAAAAAACTATCATCTGGATTTGCAGCATCGTCAGAGGCTCCTAAACTGCCCCTTCCAGATATTTCTAAAGTTTCTGCGCCTCTAAAAATATTACGTATCAGCAGAGAACCAAAACCAGCAATCCCAAAGTCTTGAATATTTGAGGTAGATACATCAAAATCTGCTCTCAATTTATATTTTTCTAATGGCGTGAGGCGTATGGTTGCAATAAGATCTGACCGTGTACTATCTGCCGGATCTTCTGTGTAAGAAATACTAGGATATTTAAAAGTACCCAACCTACTGAGTCTACTCAAACTCTGTATACGATCTGTATCTCTATATACATCTCCTGGTTGTAAGGGTATAATATCTGTAAGTGATTTTGGGCGGTAATTTATTTTATCAAAGGCGTATATATTGTAACCACTAGATGCGATAGAGTCATTATATACTTCATTTCTATTTGCATAGTTGTAGTCTGTAATGATGTTGACTTTAGATACTTTATGCACCTTAAAAGGTACTTCGTAAACAGAGTCATTCACCGTATTTGTAGGGTTGTCTATTATATACTCGAGGTTTGCTTTGTGATTTGTATTCACAGTATCTCCCACGAGTCTTATATAGTCCGATTCAAAGTGATAGAGTCCATTGTTTCTAAAAAGCTCTGTGAGTCGTTGGGTTTCGGCATTGATGGCGCTCGTAGCATAACGCTCTCCAGGTTTAAGGAAAGAACTCTCTTTATGAACGTAGTATATAGAATCTGCTACTGGAGAGGCGATTCTTGGTGTAATACTATCGAGATAATAAGGCTTGCGTTTTGTAACCTTATAATCTACCGTAGCTCTTTGATTGCTATCTCTTTTTATTTCATAATCTACGGTGGCATTAAAATATCCATTATTTACATAATAGGCATTAAGACGCTGCGCAGATTTTTGTGTAATAGCTTCTGTTACAATTGCTGGAGGTTCGCCAGTGTTTTTAATGCCAGCATTAAAGTTCTTTTTAAATTTTCTGACAGCCTCTACTTGCTTTGCCGATAGCAAGCGCTCCCAGAAGGTTACTTTATTTGCACTAGCAAGTCGTTGCGCATCTAAGATTGAATCAATATTAGGTCGAGCAATATTGTATATATATAAACGCAGGGGTATCTTAAGACCTGGAAGCGTAGTGTTGGGTTTTTGGTATAGAAAGTTATAAAGTCGGGACTCATTTACCTTTTCTACGCCATCAAAAATAGTATTTTCTGTGAGGAGGTGCCCGTCTTCTGGAACACGCTTTGTCGCATCACAGCTTACTAGAAATAGTCCCACTAGCAGAATTAATGATATTTTTGTCCTAGTGGTTTTCAATAAAAGAATTTCATCATTTTCAAAAGTACATTTTAATCGTGGTAAGCAAAAATACAATCAAACGAATAACGAGTCTAAATCAAAAAAAGTACCGTAACAGAGAAGGGCAGTTTGTGGCAGAAGGTATAAAGGTGATAGGAGAACTATTAGATTCTAATTTGACCTTACTCGAATTGTTTGCAGAAAATTTAAATGACTATGAGTTTATAGATCCAAGCAAGTTAAAACTGGCTACAGCGAGTGAGCTCAAAAAGTTATCGCATCTTATCACACCTCAAAAAGCTATTGCAGTTTTTGAAATTCCCAAGTCTCAAACACTTCAAAAATCTGGATTAACAGTATTGCTAGACAATGTGCGAGACCCAGGAAATTTAGGCACTATCATTAGGCTTTGTGATTGGTTTGGTCTAGAGCAGCTTGTTTGTTCAGACGGGACTGTAGATTGTTACAATCCCAAAGTTGTACAAGCTACCATGGGATCTCTTACAAGAGTTGCTATTCACTACACATCACTTCCTACGTATTTAGAAAATGATACGCGCCCAATCTTTGGGACGTTTATGGAGGGAGAAAACATTTATAAATCATCGTTACCAGCGTCTGGTATAATTATCATGGGTAATGAGGCAAATGGAATTTCTAAAGAGATAGAACACCTTATCACTACGCGCTTATCAATACCACGTTTTGGTACAACTCAAGCCACCGAAAGTCTCAATGTTGCCACAGCAACAGCTATCTGCTTGAGTGAGTTTAAAAGAAGGTGTTAAATAGATAGAATGCTTTACTGAAAAGTAAAATTTAAAAACACACCACGAGTAGACATTTTATTAATATTCCCTGTCCAAGGACTGTTAGGTCTATTATCTCTAATGAGCTCGTCAGATGTAGCAAAAACACCTTTTATACTAGGTATAAATTTGAAGTAGTATAAATAAAGTTCTACACCTATTGCCATTTCATAAAAGAAAGGACTTGAAGTGGTGCGAAACTGTCCTGCAAAATTATCATCTGGGTTATTCTCATTACTAGATAAGTTGGTAGCTGTAGCGACCCCAAACTGGACGTAAGGCCTTACATTGTTAAGTCTACGGGTATTAAATTTAAGGGCTAGCGGTAAGTATATATATGTAGATGGAACTTCCCTTAGTTGATCACTTTCCATATCAAAACGAGCATCTGGGGCGTACATTAAATTACGTTGCGTATAGACCAGCCCAGGCTCTGTGCGCAAACTCACAAATTCTGAAAGTCTAAGGTCACCTATAAGACCTACATTAAAACCTATTGATTTTTCAACTTGAATATCAGGACGATCAACTTGGTAATCAAAATTGTAATCCATGGAGTTCACACCAAAGTAGTATCCCCAAGAGAGTGGTTTTTTGTCAAAATTTTGATCATTTTGTACTCTTGGGCGTGTAAGCCATTGAGCATTAAGGGATGTACAACTTACTATAAAAGCTATAACAGCAATAAATGTGCGCATAAAACTATTTTGTGGCCGTGTAAATGGTAGCAACTCCAAAAGTTTGAGGGTTATGTTGCACGTCTTTAAACCCAATTTTGCGCAAAATATTGTTGAGAACTTCCCCAAAAGGAAAAGCATTTGCACTTTCACTTAAATAACCATACGCCTTTTTGTCTTTAGAAAATAACTTTCCGATGGTAGGTAGTATAACCTTAGAGTGAAAATTGTACCCTTGTTTAAATGGCGTTTTTGTAGGAACTGAGGTCTCAAGGATCACAAAAATGCCTCCAGGTTTGAGTACTCTCAAAATTTCTGCTAGGCCTTTTTCCAAGGTCTCAAAATTACGTACCCCAAAGGCTACAGTTATAGCATCAAACGTATCATCTTCAAACGGCATATTTTCACTATCTGCTTGCATCATCTCGATACGATCGTCAAGATTTTTGGCCTCAATCTTTTTCCGTCCTACAGAGAGCATCCCGTCAGATATGTCTAACCCTACAAGCTTGCTTGCTCCCGTTGAGGCCATATTGATAATAAGATCCCCAGTTCCGGTTGCAATATCTAAAATGGAGTCAGGATTTGTATCTGCCACTAGCTGTACAACCTTCTTGCGCCACTTTACATCAATCCCAAAGGAGATCACACGATTAAGACCATCATACTCTTGAGAGATATTATCAAACATTTGTTCGACCTGCTCTTTTTTAGATTGATCTGAGGAGTTATATGGAGTTACATTTTTAGCCATGTGCAATTTTTTGTAAAGATAACGCTTTCGCGAAAGCGTAAAAAATCACCAGTATCTATAACAAAGGATTAACGCTTCAATTTGAGCAAACGTTGCAGAAGGCGTATCTTTGTAAGCATTTTTTGAGCAAATTCATATATGAAAATAATCATTGCAGGAGCTGGAGAAGTAGGATTTCACCTAGCGAAACTACTCTCATACGAATCTCAGGATATAACCTTAATAGATACTGATAAAGAAAGCCTCTCCTACGCAGATACACATCTGGACATTAGGACTATAAAAGGAGATGCAACTTCTATAGCAATCCTTCAAGATTCTCGTGTAGATGGAGTAGACCTCCTTATTGCTGTTACCGCAAGTGAGACTACGAATATTACGGTATGTGTACTAGCAAAGCAACTTGGGGCACAACGTACTATTGCTCGTATATCTAATACCGAGTTTATTGAACACAAAGAACTTGCAGGTTTTCAAAAATTTGGAATTGACGAGCTTATCTCACCAGAAAGTCTAGCAGCAAGTGAGATTGAGTTATTGCTCAACCAGAGTGGATTTTCAGATAGTTTTGAGTTTGAAGAAGGCGCCCTTACGATGGTTGGGACTACATTGTCTCGTACAGCATCGTTTGTTGGTAAGAGTGTAAAAGAAGCTGCTAAGATTTTTCCAGAATTACACTTTATGCCTATCGCCATACAGCGTGAAGGAACCCAATACACCTTAATACCTCGTGGTGATACTGTCTTTAAAGAGGGGGACCACATTTATTTTGTGACCGTTCAAGGAGGGGTGGAAGAAATTTACAAGCTTACAGGTAAAGTACGTCAGAACATTAAAAATGTGATGATTTTAGGCGGGAGTAATATAGGCTCAAAAACCGCAAAGGATCTTTGCGGTAATAAGTTTAATGTGAAGCTTGTTGAAAAAAACAGAGACAAGGCAATTGATCTAGCAGACTTGCTTCCAAGAGCTTTGGTTATTAATGGTGATGGTCGCAATGTGGAGCTACTTGATGAAGAAAACATACACGATATGGACGCCTTTATCTCTGTTACAGGAGATAGTGAGACTAACATTATGTCCTGCCTAGTGGCAAAATCGAAAGGAGTGCAAAAAACGATTGCCCTTGTAGAAAATATGGATTACTTCCAACTGTCACAGAGCATAGGGATCGATACATTGATTAATAAAAAGCTTCTTGCTGCAAATAATATATTTAGATACATACGTAAGGGAGAAGTTGTAGCGATGACCAAGCTTAACAATATGAATGCGGAGCTTCTTGAATTTATTGTAAAAAGTTCATCAGAAGTGCAAGGTAAATTTATACGCGATATAGATTTTCCACGATCGGCTACTATTGCAGGTGTTGTGCGTCACGAGCGAGGTCTAATCGCCCTAGGAGATTTTAAGATTGAAGTAGGAGATCGCGTTGTCGTGTGTTGCTTACCAAGGTCTATTAAGAAAGTTGAAGAAATGTTTATCTAGCCTTCATGCCAAAACTCAATTACAAGATTATATTTCATTTAATGGGTTTACTGCTGTTATTTAACGGCGGTTTTATGCTTATTGCTGGAGTAGTGAGTCTTATTACAGAAGATGGGGTCGCACTTGAGGTCTCTGCCGCAGCGTTGCTTACAGCATTTGCTGGTACACTTTTAATGTTCCTGACTAGAGGTCATGAGAAGATTGTAAAGAAAAGAGAGGGGTATGTAATTGTAACCTTTGGTTGGCTATTTATGTCTCTTAGTGGTATGTTGCCTTATTTATTTTCTGGCACTATTCCTGGAGTTGCAAATGCTTTTTTTGAAACTATAAGTGGTTATACAACTACTGGAGCTACTATTTTAAGTGAGATAGAAACACTCCCTAAAAGTATCCTTTTCTGGAGGTCCACAACACACTGGATAGGTGGTATGGGTATTATAGTTCTTGCTATCGCGATTTTACCGCTTTTAGGTATAGGAGGGATGCAGCTCTTTGCCGCAGAAGCGCCAGGACCTAATGCAGATAAGCTACACCCGCGTATTACAGACACTGCAAAAAGACTTTGGTTAATTTATGTAAGTTTTACAATTATCGAGACAATCTTGCTTAAGCTAGCAGGGATGTCCTTTTTTGATGCTATAAACCACGCATTAAGTACCCTATCAACTGGTGGATTTTCTACTAAAAATGCAAGTGTGGCATATTGGAATGATAGTCCGCTTATCCAATACATCATTATTTTATTTATGTTAATTGCTGGGACCAATTTTGTATTGAGCTACTTTGCATTTAAAGGAAGGATCCAGAAAATATTGAAAGACGAAGAGTTTAGGTTATATATGGCTTTTATTTTTGGCTTTGGTATTATAGCGTCTCTTGTCATTTATTTTAATGCAGACTTTGCGATCTCTAGTATTGATCATCCTATGGTCTGGGGTAAAGCAGAGGCTTCTGTAAGGCACGCACTTTTTCAAGTGCTTGCAGTGATCACTACTACCGGTTTTATCACGGCAGATTATACGATGTGGACACCCTTTCTCACCGTCATATTTTTTGGTTTGATGTTTCTCGGAGGGTCTGCAGGATCTACTTCTGGAGGTATTAAAGTAGTGCGACATCTCCTTACAATACGCAACGCCATAGTAGAGTTTAAACGCACACTTCACCCCAACGCGATCTTACCTGTGCGGTATAATTCCAAATCTGTAGACCGTTCTATCATTTTTAATATTCTAGCTTTTTTTATACTCTATATGCTTTCTTGGATTATAGGAGCGAGTGTTCTAGGTGCTCTGGGATTAGATTTTAGAACAGCCTTGGGAGGAGCAGCATCTGCACTAGGTAATGTAGGACCAGCCTTTGGTGGGCTTGGACCTGTAGATAACTATGGATGGCTACCTGTAGGGGCTAAGTGGTGGATGGCATTCTTAATGCTTATAGGGAGGTTAGAACTTTTTACGGTACTTATATTATTAACCCCATTTTTCTGGAGAAATCGATAATGGATACATCATCACCATACGACCTTATTATTATAGGAGCGGGTCCAATAGGACTAGCTTGCGGTATTGCTGCACAAAAGAAGAAACTCAATTATTTGATTATTGAAAAAGGGGTCCTGGTAAATACCATTTATAGGTATCCAGAGAATATGACCTTTTTCAGCACTTCAAAGTTACTTGAGATAGGAAACGTACCCTTTGTATCCCACACAGATAAGCCTACGCGTAAAGAGGCATTAGAATATTATAGGCGTGTGCAAGATTCTTGGAAATTAAATCTACAGCTATATACAAGTGTTACAGCAATGAATGCCATAGAAGATGGATATGAAATTGTAACAGATAAAGGTTCCGCTTTCGCGAAAGCGGTAATCGTCTCGACAGGCTTTTATGATGTAGCTCGCAAACTTAATGTCCCAGGGGAGGCGCTGCCTAAAGTCAAACATTTTTATGATAGTCCGCATCCTTATGTAGATCAAAAAGTCTTAGTGGTGGGTGCCGCAAACTCGGCTTGTGATGT
>CAWUIT010000045.1:0-14297 GCA_963922345.1 uncultured Dokdonia sp.
AAGAAGGGTATTAAGATTACTACAAAATATATAGGCTTGCTAAGTAGAATGGAGGCTCGCGACGAGGTACAAAAATATAATGCTATTGCCATACTTTCTGGTCCAGAACCACAGCGCACACTACTAGAAGAAAGAATTACAAAAGTCTTTAAGAAAATTAATGGGGATTTATTAATCGTACAAGGTAAGGTAGAAGAAGAGCAGAAGTATTCTAAAATTGGGAATCACATCCAAGTGGTAAACTTTTTAACCTCAAAAGAGTTAGAAAAAGCAATTAACCAAAGCGCCTTTGTTATTGCAAGGTCTGGCTATACCACCATTATGGATCTTGCAGCTATGAACAAAAAAGCTTTTTTTATTCCCACCCCAGGTCAAACAGAACAAGAATATCTAGCTGAGTCTTTAAAAAAGCAAAAGATAGCTCCCTATGCTACACAAGATAACTTTAAAGTAAAAGACCTTGCTAAGGTGAAGGTTTATTCTGGTTTTACAGAAAGTTATGCCTACAATGATTTAAGCGAGTTCTTCGGCTTTTTCGAGGGTGAAGGAGAACTCCGAACCGACACCAAATTCGCTTTCAACATACACCTTTTCTTCGTGCGCCTCAATAATATGCTTCACAATTGAGAGCCCCAATCCTGATCCACCTACTTTGCGATTACCCGATTTATCCACTCGATAAAATCTCTCAAAAAGTCGTGGTATATGAGTGCTTTCTATACCCTCCCCATTATCAGTAATACGTATTAGGACCTTGTTTTGAATAAGGTCTTGAATACTTACTTCTGTTGTACCGTTTTCCTTCCCATATTTTATAGAGTTTTCGACAAGGTTTGTAAGGAGCTGTTGGATGCGTTCTTGATCTGCATTTACCATAACACCACCTACATACGGAGCATCTAAGGCGAGCGTGATGTTTCGTTTTACAGCTTTCATTTCGAGCATTTCAAAAGTATTTTTAATAAGCTGTACTATATCAAAATATTCGTAATTGATATTAAGATCACCTACTTCAAGTTTAGTAATCATATCTAAATCATTTACTAGATAGATTAATCGCTCTACGCCTTTATCTGCTCTTTGTAAATATTTTTTACGTACGGCTTTATCATTTATGGCCCCATCCAGTAATGTGAGAATATATCCTTGAACCGTGAATAAAGGAGTCTTTAATTCGTGAGCTACGTTACCCAAAAAGTCTCGTCTATACTCATCTTGAATTTTTAGTGAGGATATTTCTATTTTCTTGCTTTTTGCATAGCGCTCAACTTCTTCAGAGAGTGACGCCATATCTGTAGTAATATTATTAGATGTGAAGTTTACATCTTCCAGAAGTTTTACATTATCATAGATCTCCTTCACTTTCTTGAAGATAAAAAGCTGTGTCCTAAAATGTATGAGAACAAAGGAGAGTATATAGCATACAGCAATTCCGGATAGAAGTAACCACCAAGCGGGGTCACTATCTTGCACATATTCTAAAGTCAAAATAAGAATAGCAAATAGCACTGTAATATAACCAGCCGTGATTAAGGCAAAGGAATATGATTGCTTTACACCTTTTGCCATTAGAGTACAAATTTATAGCCTACCCCTTTTACAGTTTTAAATGATTTATCTCCTATCTTTTCTCTTAGTTTACGTATGTGCACATCGATGGTTCTACCTCCTACTACAACTTCCATACCCCATACTTTATCTAGAATATCTTCTCTGGTAAATACCTTACCTGGTTTTGAGGTTAGTAATGAGAGAAGTTCAAACTCTTTTCGAGGTAACGAGAGTTCTTCCTTACCCTTATAAACCTTATACTCTTCTCTGTTTATAGTAAGCTTACCTACTTTTGTGATTTGAGAAGAAGCTTCTTGATTTTTAAAACGTCTAAGCAAAGCTTTTACCTTACTCACTAAAACTTTAGGCTTAATAGGTTTTGTAATATAATCATCTGCACCAGCATCAAAGCCTGCAACTTGAGAATAATCTTCTCCTCTTGCTGTAAAGAAAGTAATGACAGCGTGATCAAGCTCGCTATGAGAGCGTATAACCTCACACGCCTCAATACCATCCATCTCTGGCATCATTACATCAAGTATGATAAGATGTGGTAAATGCTTCTTTGCTAGCTTTACCGCCTCGCGACCATTTGTACCTGTAATTACTTGATATCCTTCATTAGAAAGGTTATATCCTACTATTTCTAAGATGTCCGGTTCATCATCAACCAGTAAAATTTTTAAATCTTTTTTCTTCATTACTTCAGGGTTGTACCATTGTAAAGATACATTCTTTTCAGATTGTGGCTCATTTTGAAACCAAGGGTAAATTAAATGTAAAATCTCTCTTACGTATTAAGCTTGCGTTAAATCTTATCGCTTTCGCGAAAGCGAAGTCCAAAACATTTTCAATTTAATTAGTTTTGAAACTTAAAATTTAAACCTAATTCATATGAAGAAAACTACTTTTTTAATTTCACTGCTTCTAACATCTTGTTTTGCTTTTGGACAAGATCTAGTAATCACTGGAATTTTTGACGGAAACCTTACAGGAGGTACTCCAAAGGCTATTGAAATTTATGCAATAAATGACATTGCAGATTTAAGTACCTATGGATTTAGCAATTCAAGTAATGGTAATGGAATATCAGAAGTAGAGTTTGCTTTCTCTGGCTCTGCAACAGCAGGAAGTTACTACTACATCTCGACAAATGAAGAGGATTTTAATACCTTCTTTGGATTTAATCCTGACTTTACATCTAATAGTGCAAACAACAATGGAGATGATGCCATAGCACTTTATGATAATGTGGCAGATGATGGATCTGGAACACTTCAAGGTACACAAATAGACGTTTATGGAGAGGTCAACACAGACGGAACTGGACAAGCTTGGGAATATCAAGATGGCTGGGCATACCGTGTGAGCGGTACTGGTCCTGACGGGACTACCTTCATGGTAAATAACTTTACCTATAGCGGTACAAATGCAAATGATGACGACACTACACAAGCTGGCGCCACAAACCCATGGCCTTTAGGCACATACTCTGTAACGCCTCCTGCGTGCTCACTAATGTTAGGTAACGCTACATCAACGTGTGATACAGAAACTACTGCGATAGATGGCGTTACAATTACTATTCCTTACTCAGGTGGTGGTGATGCTACTTATAATGTTGTAATCACAAGCGGACCAGGTGTGGTAGGAGGTGATGACCCAACTACAGTTGCAGATGGAAATATTGTCCTTACTGATGTATCTGAAAGTACTACTATTACTCTTGAAGTTACGAGTACAGATTGTGATCTTACACAAGAAATCACTACTCCTGCTTGTGAACCTGCATTAGAAGTAGCAGATATAGCTGCCTTAAGAGCTGGTACTCTAGGAGAAGAATATACACTTACTGGTGAGGCGATACTTACCTACCAGCAATCCTTTAGAAATCAAAAATTTATTGAAGATGCAACTGCTGCCATCCTTATAGATGATAATGATGATATCATTACGACCACTTACAACATAGGTGATGGTATAACTGGTATCACTGGTGTTTTAAGTGATTTTAATGGTATGCTACAGTTTGTACCTAGTGAAAATACAGCTGCAGCATCTTCTACTGGAAATGCTATTGTAGTGCAAGACGTTTCTATTTCTGATCTCAATGCAAATCCTAATGATTATGAGTCAGAATATATACGTTTGAGTGGAGTTACAATTGACAATACAGCAAGTGCGACTTGGGCTACAAATTTAGAATACCCAATGACTAATGCAGATGGGACGTTTACCTTTAGAACTACATTCTTTGAAGCAGATTATATAGGTGACGCGGTACCTACGACTGTTGCAGATGTTTCTGGAATTATTACAGAGCGTAATAATGGATCATATTTTATTACAGCGCGTAACAGTGCAGATATCGATGCAGATGAGGTTGCGCCTACAGAGGTCGCTACACTTGCAGATCTAAGAGCAGGTTCTGAAGGTGTTGTATACACCCTTACCGGAGAGGCTATTTTGACATTTCAACAAGATTTTAGAAATCAGAAATTTATTGAAGATGCCACCGGAGCAATCCTAATAGACGATAGTGCAGAAACAATTACTACTGCATACAATATCGGAGATGGTATCATTAATATTACAGGAACCTTGAGTAGCTTCCAAGGGATGCTACAATTTACTCCAGTAGAAGATCCAGGTGCAGCATTCTCTACGGGAAACACAATTACACCTCAACAGGTGACTGTTACAGAACTTATGGCAAATCCAAATGATTATGAGTCTGAGTTTGTAGTGCTTACAGAAGTTGATATTGATAATACAACAAATGCAGATTGGATTACTGGAACAGAGTATGCACTTACTACTCCGGATGGTACTTACAACTTTAGAACAACCTTCTTTGATGCAGACTACATTGGTCAACCTGTACCTACAGAAACTCAAAATATATCAGGCATTATTACTGAGCGTAATGACGGGGATTATTATATCACCTCACGCTCACTTGCAGATTTTGAAGAGTTCTTATCTGTAGCAGAAAACAACTTGGATATTGTATCTATTTATCCTAATCCTGCCAGTGATTTAATAACTATCACGACAGGGGAAGCGACTGTAAAGAATGTTACAATTTTTGAAATATCTGGCAAAAAAGTAGTTGAAACAACTACTGCAAATCCTATCCAGGTAAGCCAGCTAGCAGCGGGGATTTACATTGTAAAAGTCTCTGGAAATACTAAATCTATGACGTCAAAGCTTATCATCAAGTAAGTTATTATTAGATTTTGAAATTAAGCGCTCTCCGTAAGGAGGGCGCTTTTGTTTTATATCTTTGTGCAAATAATTTTTGAATGGAAACGAAGTCTATATTTGACATCAAAACAAAGGAGCAATTTGAAGAAGTTGCTTTAGAGACATTCCGTTTTCAATTTGAAAATAACAGGGTTTATAGATCATTTTGCGACTTGCTATATAAGCATCCTAGTGAAATAAAAACAAGTAGAGACATTCCATTTTTACCCATACAGTTTTTCAAAACACATCAAGTTCTGGTAGATGGATCGCAATCTAGCATAACCTTTGAGAGTAGCGGCACCACGGGCACTACCACAAGTAAACATCACGTAGCAGATGTTAAGCTGTATGAGGATAGTTTTAGAACCGCTTTCGCGAAAGCGTATGCCAAACCCAGAGAATACATCATTCTAGCACTTTTACCCTCCTATCTTGAAAGATCTGGATCTTCATTGATTTATATGGTAGATGATCTAATTAAATCAAGTAATCATCCAGATAGCGGATTTTATTTAAATGAGTATGAAAAACTCGCAATAGCATTAAAACGAGCTGATGCGTCTGGTAGAAAAGTATTATTAATAGGCGTATCATTTGCACTTTTGGATCTTGTTGAGGCCTTTACCTTTAACTTAAAAAATACAGTGGTTATGGAAACCGGTGGTATGAAAGGAAGAAGGAAAGAGCTCATAAGAGCAGAGTTACATTCAAGATTATGTAAAGGTTTTAATGTAGAAACTATACATAGCGAGTATGGGATGACAGAACTTCTGAGTCAAGCATATTCGTACGGGAATGGAATCTTCAAAACTCCTCCCTGGATGAAAGTTTACACAAGAGACACAGAAGATGCTCTTACTTTATTAACTACTGCAAAAACCGGAGGAATAAATATAATTGACCTTGCAAATAGGCACTCTTGCGCCTTTATTGCTACGCAAGATCTTGGACGTCGCTACGATGATGGCACCTTTGAGGTGTTAGGACGTTTTGACAATTCGGACATACGAGGTTGTAACTTATTATCCTTATAATTCTTTTTGTAAAGAATCATCAATTAAAGCGACTGAGGTAGTATATAAAACGTTATACTAAAACATCTGCTATGAGATTACTACCTATACTTCTAACCTTTTTAAGCCTCACGGCGTTATCACAACAAACAGATTATAATGAGAAAAAAGGCTATGTGGCAGAGGGCTATGATGTGACAGAATATTTTAATGACAAGGCTATTGAAGGCTTAGATACATTTGAGACTACCTATGATGGAGCAAAATTTAAGTTCTCTAGTCAAGCAAATCTTGATACATTTAAAGAATCTCCAGAAAAGTATGTGCCACAATACGGCGGGTACTGTGCATATGCAATAGCAGATAAGGGTAAAAAAGTTTCTATCGACCCAGAAACATTTGAAATAAGAGACGGTAAGCTATATCTGTTTTACAACTCTTGGGGTGTCAACACCCTTGAAAAGTGGAATGAGGAAGGCCCCGAAGTACTCAGAAAAAAAGCAGATTTTGAATGGAAGTCTGTAAGGATTAAAAGTTAATTACGACTACATATTAGATTGGTTAGTTAGTTAGAGAGCCTCAGAGATTCTTATTGAATTCTGGGGCTCTCATATTTTAACTTTATAAGATTAAACCACGCTTATAATAAAGTAGTTTTTCTTACCTCGTTGTAGTAAAACAAAACGATCATTTATTAAGTCTGCAGTACTAATTATATAAGTATCCTTGACTTTTTCTTTATTGATCGATATTGAGTTTTCTTTTAGGGCTCGTCTAGCTTCTCCATTAGATTTTAGAAAACCTGTTTTTTCGGCAAGGGCACCTATAATGTCAAGTCCAGATGTAATTTCATCCTTAGCAACCTCAGCTTGTGGCACTCCTTCAAATACATCTAAAAATGTAGATTCATCTAGTTTTTTTAAGTCTTCTCCAGTACTCTTACCAAACAAGATGTTTGAAGCCATTATAGCGTTTTCTAATGCGCTTTCGTCATGTACAGTAATAGTAACTTCTTCTGCTAGTCGCTTCTGCAACGCTCTTTGATGTGGTGCTTCTTTATGACTTTTGACTAACGATTCAATTTCATCTTTTGATAAGAAAGTGAAAATCTTAATATACTTCTCAGCATCCTCATCACTTGTATTGAGCCAGTATTGATAAAACTTGTAAGGCGAGGTTCTATTTACGTCTAGCCACACATTTCCGCCCTCACTTTTTCCAAATTTACTCCCATCTGATTTTGTGATTAAGGGACACGTCAAGGCGTAGCCCTTGCCACCACCTATACGACGTATAAGCTCTGTACCTGTGGTAATATTACCCCACTGATCACTACCGCCCATTTGCAGGGTGCACTCTTGATTTTTATACAAATGTAAAAAGTCGTAGCCCTGCACTAGCTGGTATGTAAACTCTGTAAACGACATACCATCTGCATCTTCTCCTGTAAGTCTATTTTTTACAGAATCTTTTGCCATCATATAATTTACCGTAATATGCTTTCCTACGTCTCTTATAAAATCAAGAAATGAAAATTCTTTCATCCAGTCATAATTATTCACCATAACAGCCTGATTCTTTAAACCAGAGTCAAAGTCTAAAAACTGTGACAACTGCTCACGCACGCACTCTTGATTATGGCGTAGTGTTTTTTCATCAAGTAAGTTGCGTTCTGCAGATTTTCCAGACGGATCTCCTATCATCCCGGTAGCACCTCCCACAAGGGCAACAGGCCTATGACCAGCTCTTTGAAAATGAGCGAGTAACATAATAGGCACAAGATTCCCGATGTGTAATGAATCTGCAGTGGGGTCAAAACCTACGTATGCAGATCGCATCGCTTCTAGTAAATGTTCTTCGGTTTGAGGCATTGCATCGTGTATCATCCCACGCCAAGTTAACTCCTCTACAAAATTTTTAATCATCTTACATATTTTAAGCAGTGGCAAATATAAAAATAAGCCTGCAAGCAAGGGTATAGAACCTGTGTCTTATTCTGTGATTCTAGTGATAGTTATAACTTTCAATTAAATACAACCGCGTATCTTTACCTAATGATTCTAGTAACTGGAAGCACAGGACTCGTAGGCAGGCACTTATTGCTAGCGCTAACAAAGGCTGGTCTAAACGTGAGCGCTTTATACCGATCTGAAAATAAAAAGCACGAGGTTGAAGATTTTTTTGCTTTCGCGAAAGCGGAATCTAGATTACAACACGTCTCCTGGAAAAAAGGAGATATCACAGACATCCCGAGTCTGGAAGATGCTTTTTTGAACATTGAGTATGTCTATCACTGTGCTGCATATATATCTTTTGATCCCTACGAGTTTAAAAAGCTTAGTAAAGTAAATATTGAAGGAACTGCAAATGTTGTAAATCTTTGCCTATCAAATAAGGTTAAAAAAATAGTCCATCTGAGCTCGATTGCTACACTAGCAAAACTCCCTAACTCTCCTATTACTGAAGATAATTATTGGGATCCTAATGCCTTAAACTCAGTGTACGCCTTAACAAAATACGGTGCCGAAATGGAAGTTTGGAGAGCTACCGAAGAAGGTCTAAAAGCTGTGATAATAAATCCTGGAATTATCCTAGGCGAAGGTGATTATACTTCTGGTAGTGGCAAGTTTTTTAATCATATATTAAAGAACAATCGCTTTTACCCTAAGGGAGGTAGTGCTGTTATAGATGTAAAAGATCTTGTGCAAGTTATGATAGAAGCAATGGATGTACCCATAACACAAGAGCGCTTTATCGCTATATCACAGAATATTCTGTATAAAGATTTACTTGATGCCATAGCGACCGCCCTCAATCGAAAAGGTCCTAAATATGCGATCAAGAGCTACATTTTAAGAGTGCTTACTTTTCTAGATCTCCTTTGGGGATGGATCGTTAAGAGTCGTAAACTTACACGTGCAGGATATACATCTTTACAGACTACTTCACACTATAGCAATGATAAAATTGTAAACAGACTGCATTTCACGTCACGACCTCTCTCACAAACATTAGATCGCATAGCAAAACATATGGTTACTGTAGATTCTTATTAATACCTCTATACCTTCTGGCAAAACTGTCTGATATGATTGGAGAAGGTTTTGGCTTAATTCTATTTAAACCTAGGGAATCTCTACGTTTATTTTCATCTACAATCTCTCTAGCTCTCATAGTACGTAAGGAATCCTCAATCTTTCTTTCTAACGACTCAATAGAATCATCAATTTTAAATTGTGCTTTCACTTTTTCAAGGACTTTCGTATTCATTGTTCTATACTTCTCTAGATCTGCGATATAATAGGCAAGATTTTGAGCGTAAGTAGCACTATCAATATCAAACTTATCATATATATACGATTGAGGTTGTATCCCGATAAGTTTAAGCTCTGCAGGATTATAACCTTTTGCACTATTAACCAGTACGGATTCGTATAAAATATCCTCCATTAAAGATTGCTCAATAAAAGGCTCAGGTTTTTTTACATCTGGAATGTCTTGACAACTTAGGATACCAAATAGCGTTAGAAATACAAGTAGTTGAATTATTCTCATTATCTATCAAACGTTAATCGCTCTCCAAACAGCTCATTATACACTTTGAAATTCTTGTAAGCGAGGCGACCATTTACAAATGTATGTGTGATTCTAGACTTAAAGGTTGTTCCTTCAAAAGGCGACCATCCACATTTATATAATATATTATCCTTGTTAACCGTCCAAGGAGCGTTGAGATCTACTAGTACAAGATCTGCCTTATATCCTTTGCGTATATACCCTCTCTTTTCAACCTGAAAAAGTATAGCAGGATTATGTGACATTTTTTCAACGATTTTTTCTAATGAGATTTTGCCTTGATGATAAAATTCTAACATAGCTGGCAGTGCGTGTTGTACTAATGGGCCACCACTAGGAGCTTTTGTATATACGTTGTCCTTTTCTTCAATAGTGTGAGGTGCGTGGTCTGTAGCAATCACATCTATTTTATCATCTAGAAGAGCTTGAAAAAGCATATCTCGATCTTTGGCTGTTTTTACTGCAGGATTCCATTTTATCTTAGACCCTTTATCATCATAATCTGCATCAGAAAACCAGAGATGATGAATACAAACTTCTGCTGTTATCTTTTTCTTTGCAAGTGGGATTGTATTATCAAAGAGCGCTGTTTCTTTCCCAGTAGAAAGGTGAAATACGTGTAATCTCGCTCCTGTTTTTTTTGCTAGCGCAATGGCTCGTGATGAAGAAATATAACAAGCCTCTTCACTTCTAATAATGGGATGCAGATTCATAGGAATATCATCTCCATAACGATCGTGGTAAATGGCAAAATTTGCTCGAATCGTTTCCTCATCTTCACAATGTGCAGAAATTAAGAGATCTGTAGCAGAGAATATTTTCTCTAGAACGTCTTCATCGTCTACGAGCATATTCCCTGTAGAACTTCCTAGAAATAATTTAAGACCTGCAACACTTTTTTTATCAACTTTTAAAATCTCATCAAGATTATCATTAGTCCCGCCAAACATGAAAGAATAGTTTGCAGCAGATGTCTTGCTTGCAATCTCAAACTTCTCTTCTAGTTTTTCTATCGTAGTAGTTTGTGGGTTGGTATTCGGCATTTCTATAAAAGAAGTAATCCCTCCAGCAACTGCTGCCTTAGACTCTGTAGCAATAGTAGCCTTATGCGTTAAGCCAGGCTCTCGAAAGTGCACTTGATCGTCTATAACCCCAGGTAATAGATGCTTACCTTCTGCATCAAAAATATGTACATCTCCAGATTTTGCACTAATACTCTCTGCTATTTCCTCTATAATGCCATTATGTATGAGAACATCTCCTCTTAAGATGGTTCCTTCATTTACAATATGTGCGTCTTTAATTAAGATTTTTTCCATTATTATTTCTTTTAAAAAGATGCTGTAAGCGCATTTTAATAACGCCAAATATTGCTTCAGATATGATACCTGAACTCATTTTACTTACACCTCTAGTTCTATCTGTAAAGATCACTGGGATCTCGATTATTTTAAATTTTTTTAGATACGCCTTATACTTCATCTCAATCTGGAAAGCATAGCCTACAAATTTTATCTTATCTAAATTTATTGCTTCTAACACCGCTCTACGGTAACAAACAAATCCAGCAGTGGTATCATAAATATTCATTCTCGTTATAAATCTTACGTAACGTGAAGCTCCCCAAGATAACAACACACGACCCATAGGCCAGTTTACAACATTTACTCCGGTAATATATCTGGATCCTATAGCTACATCTGCTCCTTCTTTTGCGCAAGCATTATTTAATCGTATAAGATCGTTGGGATTATGAGAAAAATCTGCATCCATCTCAAACACATAGTTATAATCTTTTTCTAAAGCCCATTTAAAACCAGCAATATACGCAGTACCTAACCCGTTTTTTTCTGGTCTATTGAGAATAAAAAGCTTATCTAAATATGTAGGTATAAGAGCTTCTACCTTTGTAGCAGTACCATCTGGCGAGTTATCATCTACGATTAGAATATGAAAAGCACGCTGTAACGCAAAGATATTACGAATGAGCCTTTCAATATTTTCAATCTCGTTGTAGGTAGGTATGATAACTACAGCGTTTGCCATAAAATAATATTTGAAACAAATGTACTTATTTTAAACACCTTGTTTAAGCAGCTGTGACTCTTTTGCGATTATTTGTAGTATTTTTAACGCTCATAAATTGAGCGTATTTTGGAGTACATATTTCGAGAAAACGATTATCAAAATTGGATTACATTTCTCCTGGTAGGTAGTCTTATCACACTCACGATTGTAAAGTTCTATTACAATCAAAGATTTATAGATTTTTTCAATGTGGTTGGAGCAGATCGCTTTCTTAATACAAGATCCCGAGGAGTTTATATATTACATCCGTTCCAACTCGCACTCACAGTCTTACAATTTATAGGAATCTCATTACTTACCTATATCATTTATTGCCTCTTTCAAGACGTACCATACGATACAAATTTTAACTTATTCTTATTTATTCTCTTAGGATATTCACTATTTGAAATATTAAAGTTTCTAGTAGAACGCTTTGTAGCTTACACACTACATTACCATAAAAAGTTTTTACCTTTTTTCTATAAAAAATTAAATGTTAAGAATATCCTTGGACTCTTTGCGCTTATTTGTTGTGCAATTATTAGTTATCGATCTTCGATATCACCATATATAATTTACAGTATTATAAGTATAATTACGGTTATATACATAATTTCACAAATATGGCTTTTAGGCAAATACAAGGAAGACTTTATTAGGTTTCCTTTTTATTTTATTTTGTATTTTTGCACTCTCGAAATTGGACCCTACTATATTTTGTACAAGTTCATTACAAAATAAGCAGTCCTTTTAAAAAATGAGTGTTTATGAAAGTGAAAACTATCCTTGTTTCGCAGCCAAAACCTAAAGTTGAAAACTCACCTTATTTTGAGCTTGAACAAAGGCAACGCGTAAAAATAGATTTCATACCTTTTATTCACGTAGAAGGAGTTTCTGGAAAAGAAGTGCGATTGCAAAAAGTTGATTTAAAAGATTTTTCGGCAATTATTCTTACAAGTCGTAATGCCGTTGACCACTTCTTTAGAATTGCAGAAGAAATGCGCTTTAAGGTTCCAGACACTTTAAAATATTTTTGCCAGAGCGAAGCAGTTGCTTACTATTTACAAAAATATGTGGTCTATCGTAAACGTAAAATTTATGTAGGTAAGCGTACTTTTCCAGAATTAATCCCACTTATCAAGAAGCACAAAAATGAAACGTTTTTACTTCCTTCTTCAGATAAGTTTAAGCCTAATGTCCCAGAATTACTGGATGCTCTAGGTGTAAAATGGACGCAGTCTACCTTTTACAAAACTGTAGTAAGTGATCTTTCTGAATATGAAAATGTCTTTTATGACATTCTGGTATTTTTTAGTCCAAGTGGTATACAATCTCTATTTGAAAATTTCCCCAATTTTAAACAGAATGATACGCGTATAGCCGTGTTCGGAAATACAACAGTAAAAGCTGCCGAAGAAGCTGGACTTAAAATAAACATACAAGCTCCTACTCCAGAAACACCATCTATGACAATGGCCTTAGAAAAATACATTAAGGAAGTCAATAAAAAGTAATTAAAAAAAACCCGCTATAGGCGGGTTTTTTTATACGCCTATTACAAGTTACTCTCTGCGTATGGCGTCAAGAATACCATCCCATAACTTCAATCGCACCTGTAGCGCTTTGCGAGAGACATCTATTACCTCATCCCAGCGCTCTTGATTATGCTCACATAATTGTGATACCATTTCTAATGCCATAGGGCCGTGCTCATCTTCATCAAGTTCAATATGCCTGTCAAAATAGTATTTAAACTCTTCAAGATCCTCTTCAGGAAAATGACGCTGAATCTCTTCTATGATAGCAGTAAACATAGACGGAATAAGATCTTCACGCCCAAATGTAAAAGCAGCGGCGATTTCATTCATTTTACCATTTTCTATGGTTGAAAATGTAAACTCTAGAAATTGTGCGACGGCATCAGGTAATTGGCCCAGACATTTCACTACAGAAGTATGCCCAAAATCCTGAGCTACAAAGCTTTCAATATGTGAGGTATTTGCACCCGCTTTAGACATCGCATCAAGATACATTTCATAATGACTTTGACGTTTACCCTGCAGGTTTATATCTGTCTCCTCAGCTAGTACAATTTCGTTAATTAAATATCGTATCTCTGGATTTCCCTTAGGCGTCCAGGGGAGCTTGGTACAAGTCAAACCGTTTTGCAACGCCTTGAGTAACGACATAAAATCCCACACAGCATAAACATGATGCTCCATAAAGATCTTTAAATCTCTAGGGGTATTAACCTCTTTGTATAAGGGGTGTTCTAATAATTGTTTTTGTAATGGAAGTATTGCCTCTTCAACTTTTTCAATCATAGCTTTTTAAATATGTACGTAAAATGTCTTTTTAAGGGTTTTTCTAGCTGTATACAAAGATAAACACCTACACCCCATTTTTATAAGTGTTTAGGAGTACGCTTTCGCGAAAGCGTTTGAAAACCTAATTTATTTCCCTAGTGAGAATTATACCTACTTTTGCTCTATTTCCCCCTAGGTATTTCTATTTTTGCACATCTCAAACTGAGCAAGAATTATGTACAGAACGCACAATAACGGAAGCCTACGTGCCGCCGATGTAAATAAAGAAGTAACCCTCGCTGGATGGGTTCAAAAATCTAGAGATAAAGGTTTTATAATCTGGGTAGATCTACGAGATCGTTACGGGATGACGCAACTTGTTTTTGACCAAGAACGTACAGATGCTGCTCTTATGGAAGAAGCACGCAAACTGGGACGCGAATTTGTAATACAAGTTACTGGTACCGTAGTTGAGCGTGATTCAAAAAACCCTAACATTGCTACTGGAGACATAGAGTTATTAGTATCAAAA
>CAWUIT010000046.1:0-14066 GCA_963922345.1 uncultured Dokdonia sp.
AATTCCTCTGTATAGTCAATATTGTAGAGGATGTAGCTCAGAAAAGCTATTCCTAATAATGCTACTGTATATATAACAGACGAATTACTTTTCATTATTTACTTAGGATTCTCATAAACCTCTTTAAATGTAAAAGCTTCTTCACTAGCCCCGTTAGTATCTAGATATCTAAGTCGTCTAGCTCCTTCATCCAGGGTAGGGATGTGGCCCGCTTCAATCCACCATAAAGCATAGTGGGCAGCGCCATATTTTTGAAACCATTCTTTCTGGCGTTTCATAATTGCTGTATGAAAGGTTTTGTAAGTAAAGGCTTTGAGCGCCTCTATACTTTCCCAGACAGACATATTTGTAAGGACTTGATCATCAAATAGACCCTTAGATTCTTCTGTGTCATAACTCCCAGTGTCGCGCCATATAAAACCTTTAGAGGCTTCTGCAAGCGCATTTACACGGTCGGTTTGCTCTTTGAAGCTATTCATTTCGGGATCATCGATAGATAACCCTTTCATGCGGGCAACATTTATTTGAGCGAGATGATAGATCACGAGTTTAAAAGCTTTACAACATCCTTAGCAAAATAGCTAGCCATCATAGTTGCGCCAGCACGTTTTATAGCCGTAATTTGTTCCATCATCACGCTATCGTGATCTAGCCATCCTTTTTCGGCAGCGGCTTTGAGCATGGCATACTCGCCACTTACTTGATAAACCGCGATAGGAACTTGTACCGTCTCACGTAAATCTCTAACAATATCTAGGTAGCACAGCCCTGGTTTTACCATTACGATATCTGCTCCTTCTTCGATATCTTGAAGGGTTTCCTTAATCGCCTCATCTCGATTTGCAAAGTCCATCTGATATGTTTTTTTATCTTTTGGGATATCTTTCAAATCTACGGGTGCACTATCTAGCGCATCACGGAAGGGTCCATAGAAAGAGCTTGCATACTTCGCACTATAACTCATAATACCCGTGTTGTAGAAGCCCTCGTCTTCCAGAAGGGTGCGCATTTCAAAAATTCGACCATCCATCATATCGCTTGGAGCTAGTACATCTGCCCCTGCACGAGCGTGACTCAATCCCATTTCGGCAAGTATGGCTGTGGTATCATCGTTTACAACCTCGCCATTGCCTACTATGCCATCATGACCAAACGAAGAGTAAGGGTCTAGTGCCACATCTGTCATAACAACCATTTCTGGGCAAGCATTTTTAACTGTTTTAATAGCTCGCTGCATCAGACCATCACTATTGAGCGCCTCGGTACCAGAGTTGTCTTTTAGATTGTCTGGCACTTTTACAAAAAGAAGCACAGCCTTAAGTCCCATTGCCCAAAGCTCCTTAACCTCTTTAGAAAGCAAGTCGAGACTATAGCGGTAGTAATCTGGCATAGAGTCTATCTCTTGCTTCACACCTTCACCTTCTACCACAAAAAGCGGTACAATAAAATCGTTTGGGGTGATATAAGTCTCTCTTACTAGTGAGCGTATGGCTTCACTACTTCGTAGTCTTCGGTTTCTTATAAGCATTGTTCTGGTGTTTCAGTTTTTAAATAAAGTATAACATTTTTCAGTTTATACCCATTCTCTAGGTTTCTTGAGTACGTTTATCAACCTTGCTTCTTCACTTCCGGGCGCTGGGTGGTGATTGTATTTCCACTGTACAATGGGAGGTAGGCTCATCAAGATACTTTCTATACGCCCATTAGTCTTTAAGCCAAATAAGGTTCCTTTATCGTGCACTAAGTTAAATTCTACATAACGACCACGACGCACTTCTTGCCAGTCTTTTTGCGCTTTCGCGAAAGCGGTATCCTTTCTCTTTTGTACAATAGGCACATAGGCTTCTAAAAAGCTGTCTCCCACTTGAGTGACAAAGTTATACCAGTCTTGCATAGAGCGCTCATCTGTCGCTTTGAGATAGTCAAAAAATAAGCCGCCTATACCACGTCCCTCTCCTCGGTGTGTATTATAGAAATATTGATCGCAACGTGCCTTGTATTGAGGGTGAAATGAAGGGTCGTGCGCATCACAAGCCTTTTTACAAACAGTATGAAAATGTATAGCATCTTCATCAAAAAGATAATAAGGCGTGAGATCTTGACCTCCACCAAACCATTGATCTACAACCTCACCATCTTTATTATACATCTCAAAATAACGCCAGTTTGCATGTACTGTAGGAACCATAGGACTCTTAGGGTGAAGCACAAGCGAGAGACCGCAAGCAAAGAAGTTTGCATCTTCTACACCAAAGTATTTTTGCATCGCCTCTGGTAATTCGCCGTGTACTTGTGAGGTGTTTACACCTCCTTTTTCAAAGATGTTGCCATTTTCAATCACGCGGGTACGGCCGCCACCGCCTTCTGGTCGTTTCCAATTGTCTTCTTGAAACTGGGCTTTACCATCAAGAGATGCTAGTGTTGAGGTTATCTCATCTTGAAGATTAAGTATGTAGGATACGAATTGTTTTTTCATAGTTCTATTTTCATACCCGCGAAGGGGGTATTTCATAATGTATTAACGAGTCGTCAAATCGTTTTTATTTGATAATTCATGTTTCTTATCAAGCAACTCGACAGTTTGTACTGTTGCAGCAGTAACTGAAATAGGCAAAACTAAGATGATTCCCACAAGTGGGATTAATAAAAATAGCATAAAGACTATACCGTTCCCTATAGCTTGACCTCTATTTGCTTTTACAAAGTTTACGCTTTCGCGGTATTTAAAGTGCCGTTCAAGAGTATAATCCATATTACCAAATCCAGCATAGTAGGATTGTGTGATAAAGAGTAAACAAGTGGCCACAATGTTACCTAAAATGGGGATGAAATTAAGTAAAAGTATAGGCAACGTAAGTAATAACTCAAAGGCTAGATTGCGTATATTTATTCTAATACCTCTTACTAACTGTTCGGCATTGCTGGTCTTGCGATGGTTGTGTTGGCTTCCCTTAAGATGTCGCTCAATTTTTTCAGAAACGGGACTCATAAAAGGCGCACTTAAGGCCATAATAATATGTTTGTATAAAATTAATCCTATGGCAATAATTACTAAACCGCTTAAAATCTGAGCAAAGGTGTCAAAGCCTACAGCCCCCCATTCCCAAGGCCATATTTGAGCAATCCAGTGGCCTATATTGTCTGATAATCCCCAAGCCAAAAGTCCTATACTAATAGCTGTAAAAAGACTTATTACCATTGGGATTGCAAAATATTTCCACAAGCCTAACTGTGATATCAACCCAAAAGATCGACTATATGTTCTAAGTCCTATAAGAATACCTTTTATCATAATTTATACGGCTAAGTCTGTTTGTTTCGTATGAGTTTGGTCATCGGTCAGTTTTTCCTCAGACCAAAATGCGAGTCCAAAGGTGATTACGCCTACTCTTCCTACAAACATTAATAACATAATAATACACTTTCCAAAATCTGTTAAGTCTGCCGTAATTCCCATCGAAAGTCCTACAGTTCCAAGAGCTGAGGTAATTTCAAATAAAATTTTTTTTAGCTCAAAATTTTCTGAGAAAGATAATAGTAATGTACCTAAAATTATAAAACTAGTATAAGTTACAAAGGTCGCTGTTGCTCGATACAATCGCTTATAGGGTAATCGATTAGTAAATAACGTGACTTCTTTCTGCCCCTTTAACTTACTTTTCATAATAGCAAGCACAGCTGCTGCTGTGGTTACAGTAAGACCACCAGAAGTGGCGGAAGGGGAGGCTCCTATAAACATAAAAAAAATAGTAAAAAGGATTATAGTTAGACTTAAAGGGGCAACGGCTATTGAGTTAAAGCCCGCAGTGCTTACTGCGGTCATAGAGTGAAAAAATGCTGCTTTGATGCGTGTACTTTCGTCCAGAATCACCACGGTAGGTTCCCAAAAATAAACAGCTATAAACCCTACTATGATGAGCAAGCTAGTGCCTATGGTAATTATTTTTGTTGTAAAACTGAGACTATGATTTTTAGTTCTCTTCAATCGCAAGCCTAGATCTGCAATCGCTATAAATCCTAAGGAGCTGCTTATACAAAGCATTGAAGTAGTCACATTAAGCAACGTATTATCGACAAATCCGGTAAAGCTAGTATTGAAAAGGCTAAAGCCTGCGGTACAAAAGGAACTAACACTGTGAAAAATTCCAGACCACAATGCTGTGCCGCTATCCATCCCCTCTTGTTTAAATGCGATGTAGTATAATATAACACCTAGAACCTCCATAATGAGTGTAAATTTTATAATTGCACTCAGAAAATCCCTAATCTTAATTGATTTAGGTAACGAATACTCAGTTTTAAGGATGTTTTTGTGCCAGGACGTCATTTTTTGCGCTCCTTTGAGCACCAGAAATGTTGTAAAAGTAAGATAGCCTAGCCCACCTATTTGAATAAGTAATAAGATAACCACTTGCCCTCCCAGGGTATATGTGTCACTCAGAGACATCGTGGTAAGCCCCGTGGTACTCACCGCAGAGGTCGCCATAAAGAGATGATCTATTATAGGAACTGCACGATCACTTTGTAACCATGGCAAACAGAGTAGACCAAAACCAATAAGTATATAAAGTAAAAATCCCAAAAAGACGTGCTGCTGTGATGTAAGCTTATTAAGTGCCTTTTTTAATAGAAATTTCATAAGCTAGCAATACAATTCGGTTATCTTTTTTGCTGTGTGTTACAATCTAATCTTCAATATGTACCAGCTCTTTAGTAGTTAAAGATATATCAACTAGAGATGTATGCTTTCGCGAAAGCGGAATCATTTTAAGTAAGTGTCCTACGAGAAAATCTTCGCTCTTATCTGGAAACTGAGCTACAATATTACGTCCTATCTGATTATTGTGTAAATCCATTGCTCTTGCTAAAGCAGCGTTGGGTGAAAAATCTTCGTGCCAGTCTGTAATTTTTTGAGCCCAATCAAGTGATTGGTCCAAAGCCCGCCCCTTTGCTAGACTCTGCTTTACAATTAATACATTCCAGAGCGCGTGCCTAAAAGCATTTTCCGGCCCATTGTGATGGTGCGCATCACCATATAATTCTGTACAGATTGCGACCGTCTTGCGTGTACCCCTTATGGTGGGTATTACAAAACGAAGATTTTTTATACTGAGCCAGAATAAACTCCACAGCTGTTTAAAATCCATCGACTTAAGTACAGCAGTGATTTTCATTAGGCCTTATACTCTTTTACTGCTTCTATAAATGCACCGGCATTTTCTATAGGGATGTTAGGTAAAATGCCGTGACCTAAATTAACGATGTACTTATCCTTGCCAAAGGCATTAATCATCTCGTGAACCATTCTTTTAATTTCGCTCGGTGGCGAAAACAACCGTGTCGGGTCAAAATTACCTTGTAATGTAATGCGATTACCAGTAAGATAGCGAGCGTTACGAGGAGAACAAGTCCAGTCTACACCAAGAGCTGAGGCTCCAGACTTTGACATCTCATCTAAAGCAAACCAACACCCTTTTCCAAATGCGATTACAGGGGATTCATCCTTAAGTGCATCAATAATTTGCTGAATGTATTGCCACGAGAATTCTTGATAATCTACTGGTGAAAGCATACCTCCCCAGCTATCAAAAACCTGTACTGCATTTACACCTGCTGCTACTTTTTTCTTGAGGTAAGCAATGGTAGTATCTGTAATTTTTTGAAGTAACGCGTGAGCAGCTAGTGGTTGTGTAAAGCAGAACTCTTTTGCTTTGTCAAAGTTTTTTGACCCTTGCCCTTGCACACAATAGCAAAGTATTGTCCACGGAGATCCCGCAAACCCTATTAGTGGAATCTCATCATTGAGTTTTTCTTTAGTCATCTTTATAGCGTCCATCACATAGCCTAAGGTTTCGTCTATATCGGGAACTATTACTTGCTCAACATCCTTTGCAGATCGTATTGGGTTAGGCAGCCAAGGGCCCAAGCCAGGTTTCATCTCCACATCGATATTCATTGCCTGCGGGATGACTAAAATATCTGAAAAGAGAATGGCTGCATCCATCCCATACCTGCGTATGGGTTGTACGGTGATCTCACTTGCAAGCTCTGGGGTCTGGCAACGAGTAAAGAAATCATACTTTGCTTTTATCTCCATAAATTCTGGAAGGTACCTCCCAGCCTGACGCATCATCCATACCGGTGGACGATCTACAGTTTCTCCTTTAAGGGCTCTTAAAAATAAGTCGTTTTTAATCATATATCGTGTTTTAAGCCACCTGGCTTTAATGCTTAACTTTTATGTATGTAGTATTTTTACTGCTTTGGCAATCACGCTTTCAACGGTAGTTTGGTTAGCTACAAACGAGGTATAGAAATAGCGACTTGCAGCTTCTGCCGTTGTGTTGCCTATGCAAACTGCTTTTGTATTGATAATTGATGCACTTTGTACTGGCATTTTAATACGCTCAGAAGTAGTAATAACGGTAGCTTTTGCCTCAGACTGCTCTTGACTTGCCATAACTTCTGGATAATTAGAACCTACAAAGGATTGCACCCCACTTGGGCTGTAAAAAAGCACAGCATCAAACGTACGTTCAAAAGGTTGCTTATTAAAAATCGTTTGATAAACAGGTATTTCTTGTAAGGAAACGCTATTCTCCTTTAATAATTCTGGAAGTGTATCTAGACGCCCTTGCGCACAGAAGTAAACAAAAGATTGGGCTTTGTATTTATCAACAATTATTGTGGCAAGTTCATATCCAGATGTTGCGATTTCAGTAACCTGACCTCCGTAACTTTTTAACAATGTGGCTGTCTTTTCTCCTACGCAGTAAAACTTTAAATTTTTATCAATTTTTAATCCTGATTTTAGAATGGCGCGCACACTGTTTTGACTTGTTATGAGTATGTGTTCAAGATTTCGCGGAAGCGTAAAAGGTAAGGGTTCTACCTGTATTGCATTATAATCTACAAAACTCAAACCAGCGTTGAGTACCAATTCTCGCTGATTGGGCTTTAATTTCTTTGTAGACAATAGTGTTTGCATAGCTACAGATGAGATTACTTATTGAAATCTGCTTTGATTTGCCTCATCAATTCTCTACCACCTCGATCTAGAACTTCTAGGGCGCAATCTGTACCAAATCCCACAGCATTTGCTTTTGAAACGACCTGCTCAACTTCAATTTTAGTTTGTCCATCAAGTGAGAATAGTACTCCTTTAAACCGAATATCTTCTTCAAAAATTTCGGCTAGAGCTCCAATGGGTGCTGTGCATCCTCCTTCTAGCGTTCTAAGAAACTCGCGTTCTATATGTGTACAGAGCGCAGTAGGCTCGTGATTTAACTTTGCACACGCTTCACGAGCAAACGAGTCGTCTTCTAAGGCTACTACAAGCATTGCTCCTTGCGCTGGTGCTGGAATCATCCATGGTAAGGACTCCCAGTTGTCTGGCAATACGTTAATTCTCTTTAATCCTGCTTTCGCAAAAATCGCTCCTGTCCAATTGCTGTCAGATAATTTTTGGAGTCTTGTATTTACATTCCCTCTAAGGTCTGTAGTCTTGTGGTGTGGGTATCTATGAAGCCACTGCGCCTGGCGGCGTAGACTACCCGTAGCTACTGTACAGGGTTGAGAATAATCTGGACTATTTGTGTACACGAGGATATCTTCACTCTCTGCTCTTTTTAAGACAGCACCTTGGGTTATGCCAATAGGTAACGCTGTTGGAACATCTTTCATAGAATGCACTGCAATATCTACAGCGCCAGAAAGCATTGCAACGTCTAGTGTTTTTGTAAAAATGCCAGTAATTCCCAATTCATATAGAGGCTTATCTAAAATAAGATCTCCTGTAGATTTTACAGGAACAAGCTCTGTTGTATAGCCTAGCGATTCGAGCTGTTGCTTTACTGTATTTGCTTGCCATAATGCTAGCTCACTATCACGTGTCCCGATGCGTATCGTTCTAGACATCGTCATCATTGAGTTGAAAGATGGAATTAATAAGGGCTACACTATCTTCTGTAGATCCATTTGCGTGACGCAAGTGGTGCGCAAATTGATTTGTAATTTTCTGAATAATCTTAGCACTCATTGCCTCTGCCGTTGCTTCACTAAAATCAGGTGTTTTTTTACGCACATTCTCGATTTCTGTGGCTTGCACTTCTTCAAGTTTTAGTTTAAGTGCCTTAATGGTAGGAGCAAATTTTCTAGTTTGTAACCAAGCGTTAAACTCCTCTGTTATCTCGTTTATAATAGCTTCTGCCTGAGGGATATATCCTTGACGGCGTTTGAGCGTTGCATCTGTCATTTTTGATAATTGATCGAGATGAATGAGTGTTACATTATCTAGATCCTTAACATCATCAGACACATTTTTGGGAATAGACAGATCTAAGATGAGAAGTGGCTTTTTGTGATGCAAGATCTCTTTGCTCACTGTTGGTTTTTGAGCTCCAGTGGCTACTACAAGAACATCTGTTTGTGCTATTTCACTTTGAATATCTGCATATTCTTTTACTAAGAGGTTAAATTTGCCTGCAATCTTTTCAGCTTTTTCCTTAGTTCTGTTTATAAGAGTGATATGCTCATTCTTGGTATGTTTTACAAGATTTTCACACGTGTTTCTACCTATTTTTCCTGTTCCAAAGAGTAAAATATTCTTGTCTGAAACATAAGGAACCCGCGCCATAATATATTGTACTGCTGCAAAACTTACAGACGTCGCACCACTTGAAATTTCGGTTTCATTTTTAATGCGTTTACTTGCTTGTATAACAGCATTTACTAGACGCTCCATAAAAGGATTAATAAGCGCTAGCTTTTTTGAGCGTTTAAATCCTTTTTTAAGTTGACCGATGATTTCAAAATCTCCTAATATTTGGCTATCTAATCCAGTTCCTACTTTAAATAGATGGGAGATGGCCTCATCCCCTTTGTATAAATAGGCAACATCTAAAAACTCTTCGATAGTACCGTGGGTGTGTTCACAAAGTATTTTTACTAGAGTCATTGCATCTGGAGCAAATCCATAAAGTTCTGTTCTGTTACAGGTAGATATAACAGTAAGGGCAGATACACCTTCGTTACGCGCACCTTCTAGGATGGCCTTTTGAGCTGTTTCTGAGATAGCAAAATGACCTCGGGTAGTAGCATCTGCTTTTTTATAGCTTAACCCTATAGCATAAAATTGATGTTCTCTATTCAATAGTTATGTGTTCTTTGAAGCAGTGCAAAAATATCTAACAAGGAGTTTAAAAAATAACGCTAGCGGTATGATTTGTGTCGGTAAAGGTAGGATAGCGTTAGATGTTGCCGTACTTTTATAGTAAAGTTCGTGTCTATAGTGGCTAAGCAAGCTAAACCGTATTTATTAATTAGAACGATTCTAAATAAAGAAATAGAATTTTTATGAGTCAATTTGAAAAAAATAACGCTCAAAGTTTGTCTCAAGAAACACCGATTGAGGACGGATTTTATGTACTACGTTTTATAAACGACAAGGATTCTAAGGAACAGATAATCAGGGAGGTAAATAGTAGTTTTATACAATTTCATTTTTGCATAAAAGGTTCGGCTACGTTTAGTTTTAATGAGGGCGCTTATCAACTCCCCATACGTGATGAAAATTCGCTTCTGCTCTATAATCCTCAGCGAGACCTTCCCATGAATTTAGAACTTGCTAGCGAGACTTGGTTAATCACAGTGTTGATTTCTATAAAGAAGTTTCATAGTCTTTTCTCTCGTGAGGCAAACTTTATCCACTTTTTAAGTGATGATAATAAAGACCGCAAGTACTATAAAGATGGAAACGTATCTCCAAGTATGGCAATTGTACTTAATCAATTGATTAATTACAGTTTGCATCCTTCAATTCAAGAACTGTATTTCAAAGGAAAAAGTTATGAGCTTTTGAGTCTTTATTTTAATAGACCTGCAGATGTTGATATAGAACAATGTCCATTTCTTGTTGATGAGGACAATGTCCAAAAAATAAAAAGAGCCAAACAAATCATCATAGGCAGGATGGACAACCCGCCTACACTTTCAGAACTTTCTGAGGAGATCGGATTGTCGCTTAATAAGCTTAAGGAGGGGTTTAAGCAGATCTATGGTGATTCTGTATTTAGTTTTTTGTTTGATTATAAAATGGAGGTAGCACGACAACTACTTGAGACGGGATCACACAATGTCAATGAGGTGGGTCTCAAAGTGGGATATAGTACGGCAAGCCACTTTATTAGTGCGTTTAAAAAGAAGTTTGGCACCACGCCAAAAAAATATTTGATGAGTTTGGGGTAAAAGAAATATTACGCTTTCGCGAAAGCAAAAAACTATTAATACGGGTATAACGAAGAGTTATCACAACTTTGACATATAAAAGCTCGTGAAACTGTATTTTTGTGAATGTAATTTTGTTTAACAAAACAAAACACAATTTAAACAAAGTATCGATTTCTGCGCAGGCAGATGCTAATTGAATAACAATGAACAAAGGAGTTTTGATGGTTAATCTGGGTTCACCAGATAGTACAGACCCTAAAGATGTAAAAAAATATCTAGACGAGTTCCTCATGGATGAACGTGTAATAGATGTTCCCTATGCAGCGAGAGCGCTATTAGTAAAGGGAATAATACTTAATACACGACCTAAGAAAAGTGCAGAGGCATACAGCAAGATCTGGTGGGATGAAGGCTCGCCGCTTATTGTTTTAACAGAGCGCCTGCAGAAAAAGGTACAAGAACGCACGAAGCTACCCGTAGAGATTGCGATGCGCTATGGCACACCTTCTATTAAAGAAGGCTTACAAAAACTACACGATCAAGGCATTGATGAGGTGATGTTACTACCACTATACCCACACTATGCGATGGCAACGGTAGAGACTATTGTTGTACTGGCTGAAGAATTGCGAGCAGCGTTTTTTCCAAAGATGAAAATCACAGACATAAAACCATTTTATAACAATCCCGATTATATAAAAGTGCTAGGAGACTCCATTGCAGATAGCTTAAAAGGGGTTGACTATGAGCACGTGCTCTTTTCTTATCACGGAGTACCTGAGCGACATATACGTAAAAGTGATGTTACAAAAGTGCACTGTAAAATTGATGGATCTTGCTGTATGAGTGAATCTAAGGCACATGAGTTTTGCTATAGACACCAGTGTTATGAAACCACACGAATGGTAGGTCAATATTTAAACTGGGAACCTTTAAAATATTCTACTAGCTTTCAATCACGATTAGGATTTGATCCCTGGTTACAACCGTATACAGATCGTACTATAGAGCGTATGGGTAAGGAAGGATTTAAAAAAATGGCCATCGCTACACCCGCATTTGTGTCAGATTGTCTAGAAACACTGGAAGAGATCGCGATGGAAGGAGAAGAGATCTTTCACGAGGCTGGAGGTAAAGACTTCCATACCATACCTTGCATTAATGACCGTGACGACTGGGCAGATTTAATTGCCAAGTGGGCAAATGAGTGGGCGCTTGTGGAGAGTGGGAAGGCGATAGCCTAATTTCTCAATTATATAAAACTCCTAGTTACTTGTAAACAATAATCTTGTCCAATAAAAAATCTACTGCCTTAGGCACCAAATCGATTTCCAGCTTGCTTATACAGCAGGCTGTTCCTGCTTCTATAGGGATTCTCGTGATGTCCCTTAATATGATAGTAGATACAATCTTTGTTGGGAGATGGATTGGACCACGAGCAATTAGTGCCATAACCGTCGTTATTCCAGTAACCTTTTTTATTGCAGCTATAGGACTAGCCGTGGGTGTAGGAGGGAGTTCTGTATTATCAAGAGCATTAGGTTCTGGTGATGATGATAAAGCATTACGCGTTTTTGGTAATCAAATTACACTTACATTTTTAGTTTCTGGTTTACTAGCGCTTCTAGGACTACTTTTTCAAGACAGCCTCATCGATTTTTTTGGGGCAGATGCTTCATTTAAGGAGCTAGCGCTTACCTATTACCGCATTGTGCTTTACGGTATTGTAATGCTAGCGATGTGTATGATGGGTAATAACGTGATACGTGCAGAGGGCAAACCCAAATTTGCAATGTACGCGATGATCCTTCCCGCCGTGGGTAATATTGGGATGGATTACCTGCTCATTAACGTTTTAGGTTTTGGTATGGAGGGAGCTGCCTGGGCAACCTTTACCAGTTATGCGGTATGCTTTGCATTTATTCTATGGTTTTTCATTTTTAAGAGCGAACTCAGAATCGTAGCCGAATGCTTGAAACTTAAGAAGAAAGTAGTTACAGAAATTTCTGGGTTAAGCGGCGTTACACTAGCAAGGCAAGGGGTAATCTCTATTCTTACTATTTTGCTCAATAATGTTCTTATAAATTATGGAGATGCATTAGATGTGGCTACCTATGGGATAATAAGCCGTATGTTAATGTTTGCTTTGTTCCCTGTGATAGGTGTTACGCAAGGTTTTATGCCCATTGCCAGTTATAACTACGGTGCGCATAAGTATGACCGCGTACGCGAGAGTATCAATACATCTATAAAATATGCTGGAGCACTGGCACTTATGATCTTTGTCATCATCATGGCGTTTCCAGACTTTTTTGTTTCCTGGTTCATAAGCGATAGCAATGCTACTGGCCAGACAGTGACAGATAATGCAGAGTTATTAAAACGCACTCCAAATGCACTTCGTTGGGTTTTTGCAGCGACTCCAGTGATTGTGGTACAACTTATTGGAGCTGTTTATTTTCAAGCAATCGGTAAGGCAATCCCTGCTTTGTTTTTAAGTCTCACTAAGCAAGGGTTTTTCTTAATTCCATTAATACTCATCTTACCAAATTTCTTTGGCGTTTTTGGCGTGTGGATTTCCTTTCCTATAGCAGATGTACTTTCTACCGTGGTTACAGGTTATTACTTGAGGAAGGATGTAAAAAAGAACCTTATAAGTAGCGATTAATGTTGTGTTGTACGCTTTCGCGAAAGCGTTAAAAACCGATCCTCACTTCTTACTTCATAGAGAATTGTGTAATTTTCTTAGCTATAACAAACACAATCCAAATGAAGACAAAATTATGCTACCTATTTCTAGCAGTGTGCTCAGTATTATCTTTTGACACGTTTGCTCAAACACCAGATCCTTCTACCTACGAAGCTTTAGAATATAGACTTATTGGCCCTTTCCGTGGCGGGCGTAGTGCTGCGGTTACAGGTGTACCAGGACAGCCAGATCTTTTTTATATGGGAAGTACCGGAGGCGGCGTATGGCGCACAACGAATGGAGGTAAGGAATGGGAAAATATTTCTGACGGATTTTTTGGAGGTAGTATAGGGGCGGTCGAGGTATCGCAAAGTGATCCCAACGTTATTTATGTAGGTGGAGGTGAGAAAACCTTACGGGGTAATGTATCTTCTGGATACGGTATCTGGAAGTCGGAAGATGCAGGTAAGACGTGGTTCCAGAGCGGTCTTAAAGAAAGCCGACATGTACCTAGAATACGGGTAGACCCTAAAAACGCAGACATTGTTTATGCAGGTGTTTTAGGAAATATCTATAAGCCTACTCAAGAAAGAGGTGTCTATAAAAGTACAGATGGTGGAAAAACGTGGCGAAAGACACTATTTTCTAATGCCGATAGTGGCGTAGTAGACCTCATTATTGATCCTAATAACTCACGTGTCTTATATGCAACTACCTGGAATGCAAGACGAACCCCTTACAGTTTGAGTTCTGGCGGAGAAGGGTCTGCACTTTGGAAGAGTACAGATAGAGGAGAGACCTGGAAAGAGATTTCTACAAATGATGGTTTTGCAGAGGGTACTTTAGGAATTATGGGAATCACGGTATCGCCTGTAAATAGCAACAGACTCTATGCAATGGTAGAAAATCAAGAGCAAGGAGGTCTATATACCTCTACAGATGCGGGTATTACGTGGAAAAAAATAAACGATGAGCGCAAATTACGTCAACGTGCATGGTATTACACTCGTCTGTATGCAGATACTAAGGATGAGAATACGGTGTATGTATTAAACGTGCGTTACCACAAATCGACGGATGGAGGTAAAACCTTTAGCACACATAACGCACCGCACGGAGATCACCATGATTTATGGATAGCTCCAGAAGA
>CAWUIT010000047.1:0-14059 GCA_963922345.1 uncultured Dokdonia sp.
TAGTCATAGGCGGGCAGAAAGGATTGGTAGAAGAAAGCGATTTACGTATTCCTAATATGAGAGGTATTATGATGGCACGTAAAAAGCCATTAAATGTTGTAGAACCTACTGGTGCAGATACAGAAACAACAACAGTATCTTTTGAAAAACCAGCGCCCAAGGGAGCTGTAAAGCTTGTAGATACTGTAGATGAGCTTATTGATTTACTTCATAATGAAGCAAAAGCAATTTAAGTTATAGTCTAATTTAAGAATAAGCGATAGAAGTTAGTTTTATTCTCATCGCATAAAAAATTAAAATATATGTCAGTTTTAGTATATACAGAATCAGAAAACGGGACGTTCAAAAAAGCGTCTTTTGAAGTAGCATCTTACGCAAAAGGTATTGCAGAGATGATGGGAACTTCTATCACAGCAATTGCTGTAAATGGGGATGACACATCCTCTCTAGGAACTTATGGTGTTGATAAAGTGCTCAATGTAAAAAATGAAAAATTAAGCGCATTTAATGCAGCTGCCTATGCAAAGGCAATTGCAGCAGCAGCAAAAGAAGAAGGAGCAAAAGTGGTTGTTTTAAGTCAGAGTGCAAATGCAAAATATCTTGCACCTCTACTTGCAGTAGCACTAGAAGCAGGCTATGCATCTAATGTTGTGGCTCTTCCAGAAAGCGCTTCTCCTTTCAAAGTAAAACGCACTGTTTTCACTAACAAAGCATTTAGTACAACAGAGATAACTACAGATATTAAAATTGTAGGTCTTGGTAAAAATGCCTACGGTCTTAAAGAAACATCTGGAGCCGCCGCTACAGAAGATTTCAATCCTGACTTAGGAGATTTTGGTGTAGAAGTAGCATCTGTGGACAAAGCTTCAGACAAAGTTTCTATTGCAGATGCAGAAGTAGTAGTTTCTGCAGGCCGCGGACTTAAAGGACCTGAAAATTGGGGAATGATTGAAGAAATGGCAGACATTCTAGGAGCAGCAACAGCATGCTCAAAACCAGTTTCAGACTTAGGATGGAGACCGCACGGAGAGCACGTAGGGCAAACAGGGAAACCTGTAGCTTCAAATTTATATATCGCTATCGGAATTTCTGGTGCTATCCAACATCTTGCTGGTATAAATTCATCAAAAGTGAAGGTAGTTATCAATAATGATCCAGAAGCACCTTTCTTTAAAGCTGCAGATTACGGAATTGTAGGTGACGCTTTTGAAATTGTGCCACAACTCAACGAGAAATTAAAAGCTTTTAAAGCAGCAAATAGCTAAAAAGAGTAGCAACTATATCGAAAACTCCTTAGAAATTATGTTTTAAGGAGTTTTTTTATGGACTTCTAACGCTTTCTTGTAGATGTTAAGGTTTCTATAATTTCTAGTTTAGAAACTTCCCTCTTTATTAACCCTTTTTGCTATTTTTGCAGCTTATGAGCTTAGTGCGTTTAAATATCAAAGGAATATCCTATAGTCAGACACAAAACGGAGCGTATGCTTTGATTCTGACAGAAGAGGACGGTGAGCGTAAATTACCTATTGTAATAGGAGCATTTGAAGCTCAGTCTATTGCTATTGCTTTAGAAAAAGAAATCAAACCCCCCAGACCTCTTACACACGACCTCTTTAAAAACTTTGCAGATCGTTTTGACATTGTGATCAAACAAGTGATCATCCATAAACTAGTAGATGGCGTTTTTTACAGTAGTATTATATGTGAGCGTGATAAAATTGAAGAAATTATAGACGCAAGAACGAGCGATGCTATATCGCTAGCCTTACGCTTTAAGGCTCCCATTTTTACGTATAAAAACATTTTAGATAAGGCTGGAATCTTTTTAAAAGGGAACACAGATCCTGAAGAGTTTACAGATGATGACGAAGTACTTATGGATGAAATCCTCCTCGAAGAAGAGAGTAGTATAAAAGGTGGTGATTATAAAAAAATGTCACTTCAAGAACTAAACGATGCCCTCGAAAAAGCTGTAGCTAGTGAAGATTATGAAACTGCTGCAAAAGTGAGAGATGAAATCTCAAAACGCAACTAATCTATTTTTTATGCGCAAATTGTTTTTTACGCTACTCCTTGTTTTAAGTTCTCTACCCATATTTGCACAAGAAAATGCACAAGTACTAACTGAAGTAATACCTTCACAAGGCTTTACCATAGAAAGTTTTGGACGTGGTCTTCTTGGGATGATTTCCTTGATACTTATTGCATTTCTTTTTAGCAGTAATCGCAAAGCGATTAATTGGAAAACCGTTGGAATAGGACTGGCTTTTCAACTTGTTATTGCCATTGGAGTACTCAAAGTACCATTTATAGAAAAGATTTTTGACTTTGTAGGCAGCATATTTGTTTCTATTTTAGAGTTTACACTTGCTGGGAGCGACTTCCTCTTTAAAGGCTTAGTAAGTGACACCACTACCTTTGGTTATATATTTGCCTTTCAAGTACTACCCACGATCATCTTTTTTAGTGCATTAACTTCTGTACTTTATTATTTTGGAGTTATTCAAAAGGTAGTAAAAGCTTTCGGCTGGTTGCTTTCAAAGTTATTAGGAATTTCTGGTGCAGAGAGTTTAAGTGTTGCAGGAAATATTTTTCTTGGTCAAACCGAAGCACCACTACTTATTAAAGCTTACTTAGAAAAAATGAATAAGTCTGAGATCCTTCTCGTTATGATTGGAGGGATGGCAACCGTTGCTGGGGCAGTACTTGCCGCTTACATAGGTTTTCTAGGGGGTGAAGACGAAATGCTAAGGCTTATATTTGCTAAACACTTACTGGCAGCCTCTGTAATGGCTGCTCCTGGAGCTATTGTAATTTCAAAAATATTATACCCACAAACAGAAAAGGTAAATACAGATGTAACCGTTTCTAATGATAAAATAGGCGCAAACGTTCTAGACGCTATTGCAAATGGCACCACAGAAGGCTTAAGACTTGCAGTTAATGTTGGCGCAATGCTTTTAGTATTTGTCGCTTTTATTGCAATGGCAAATGGTGTGTTGGGATGGATAGGCGACGTTACCTCTATTAACTCCTGGATTGCTGCAAACTCGGCTTATCCTGCATTATCATTAGAGGCAATTTTAGGGACACTATTTGCACCTCTTATGTGGCTTATAGGTGTCGCTAGTGAAGACACAACGATGATGGGGCAATTATTAGGTATTAAACTAGCAGCTAGTGAGTTTGTAGGCTATATTCAACTAGCCGAATTGAAGAACACCTCAAATGCCTTACATCTCAATTATGAGAAGTCTATAATTATGGCCACGTATATGCTTTGTGGTTTTGCAAACTTTGCTTCCATTGGGATCCAGATAGGTGGTATAGGCTCTCTCGCTCCAGGACAGCGCACACAACTCTCTAGATTTGGTCTTAAAGCATTGATAGGTGGCTCTATTGCGTCGCTAATTTCGGCAACAATCGCTGGGATGATTATTGGCTAGATTAAAGGCTTTTATTACGCTTTCGCGAAAGCGATACCTCTCTGACGATCAATAATTTAACACTGCAGGTGATTGTTATTTTAAAGGTTTTACGTATCTTAAGGTAGAATTGAACATAGGCTCTTCTTAAAATAAATTAATTATGAAAAATTTACTTCCTTTAAAAAATTTATGTTGGGTAGTGCTATTAGCACTTTTACCAATTGTAACGCTGGCTCAAGAAACCTTAGTAACTATTAATGGATCAATTGCAGATCGTGATACGAATGATGCAATAAGCACTGCGACTATCACCTTAGTGGGCTCTAATGTGAGTACCATTTCTAATGCTGAAGGAGACTTCACTCTTAAATTTAGTTCTGATATAGTAAATCCCTCCTTACGTGTGACAGCAATAGGCTATAAAAACAGTATCATAGATGTAGAGGATATCGAAGATTTTGTAAAAGTCCAGCTTTCTCAAAAGACTGTAGACTTAAACGAGGTAAGCTTAACGGGTTACAAATCTGCTCGTGAATTAATAAATAAAGTTTTTGATAAAAAAGGTGAAAACTATATTGGCGATCCTATAAAAATGACCGCTTTTTACCGTGAGACCATAAAAAAACGAAGAAAAAATGCCAGTCTCGCCGAGGCTGTAGTCTCAATACAAAAAGAAGGCTATGTAAACTCTAAAGGCGACAAAATAAAACTTCTCAAATCTCGTAAAAACACAGATTACTCTAAGCTTGATACTATTGCTTTAAAGCTTCAAGGAGGCCCCTTCAGTACGCTTTACGTTGATGTTATGAAATATCCAGAGTACATTTTTACTCCCGAAACTATGGAAGCTTATAGTTTCAAATTTGAAACGCCTACTGAACTTAATGGGAATGATGTCCTAGTGGTAGGGTTTGAACCCAAACCTAATCTTAATGGACCTCTTTATGAGGGGCAACTTTATATAAGCGCTTCGTCTCTTGCCTTGCAAAAGGCAAAGTTTAGTTTAGATCTTACGAATCAAATTGAAGTAAATAAAATATTTGTCAAGAAGAAACCCAACGACGTGCGCATCAAGGCAAGGGACATATCTTATGAAGTAGACTATAGAGAGAAAAATGGCAAGTGGTATTATGGCTATAGTAAAGCAAATATGTCGTTTGAGGTAAAAAAACGAAGAAAGTTATTCAAGTCCATTTACACGCTCTCTTGTGAGATGGCCGTAACAGACTGGCGAATAGCCCCCGAAAATACGTTTACTGATAATGGGACGATAACTCCTTCCATAATAATGGCCAACGAAAACCTAGGTTTTGGAGATCCAGAATTTTGGGGAGAATATAATGTCATAGAGCCAGAGAGATCTATCGAAGCAGCCATAAAGAAAATAAAGAGAAACCTTGATAACGATGATAATTATAGGGCTTCCTTAGGAGCAAATTGAAAAAGTGTAGTTAATAACTACCTAACATTTAATAACACCTTCTGTTGGTAAACCAAGAAGGTGTTTTTATTTTTAAGCCCTAGTCCTTGAAGTAAAGCGTACTAAGTGTCCGTTAAAAATTCTAGCTTATCCTAATGTATTTTATTTTATGAAACAATATCACGATTTAATAAAGCATGTACTTGCAGAAGGTAATTTTAAAGGTGATCGTACGGGAACTGGAACTAAAAGTGTTTTTGGGTATCAAATGCGCTTTGACCTCTCTGAAGGGTTCCCAATGGTAACCACCAAGAAGCTACATCTCAAATCAATTGTTTATGAACTCTTATGGTTTCTTCAAGGTGATACAAATATTAAATATTTACAAGAAAACGGTGTTAGAATCTGGAATGAATGGGCAGATGAGAATGGTGATCTAGGCCCAGTATATGGATATCAATGGCGCAACTGGAATGGCGACGAGATTGACCAGATTAAAGATATTGTTCACACATTAAAAACAAACCCCAACAGCCGTAGAATGCTTGTGAGTGCTTGGAATCCATCTGTGATGCCGGATACTACACGTTCATTTTCAGAAAATGTTGCTAATGGAAAAGCCGCATTGCCGCCGTGTCACGCCTTTTTTCAATTTTATGTTGCAGATGGTAAGTTAAGTTGCCAGTTGTACCAGCGCAGTGCAGATATTTTTCTAGGCGTACCATTTAATATTGCTAGCTATGCGCTTTTTACCAAGATGATGGCTCAGGTCTGTGGTTATGAGGCTGGAGAATTTATTCACACCTTTGGAGATGCGCATATTTACTCCAATCATATGGAACAAGTTGAACTACAACTCTCCAGAGAAATTCGTACTTTGCCTACTCTAAAATTAAATCCTGAAGTAAAAGACATCTTTGGCTTTACTTTTGATGACTTTACTTTAGAAAATTATAATCCACACCCTCATATTAAAGGGGCTGTGGCTGTTTAAACCTCAAATTACCTACATACCTCATGAAAAATTTAATCATAATTATTTTCCTATTAGTTGGCTGTACCACAATGGCGCAAGAAGGTGTTTCTATGCGTAGAACAACCACCCTGAAACTCTCTGAAGTACCCCCCACTTGGCCAGGATGCACGGGTAGTATCAATGACAAAAACAACTGTCTCCGTCAAAAACTTGCTACTCACGTTGTTAAGAATATGAAATTCCCAAGTGACTATCAAAAAGGTGCTCGCGTGGTAGTTGATATGGTTATTAATAAGGAAGGGAAACCAGTAATAAACGACGTATCTGGAGGAACTCCTGGATTACGAAAAGCTGTAGAGACAGCAATCATGTCTATCCCACAATTAAAACCTGGAAACATAGGAGGAACTCCTAAAGAAAGTAAATTAAAGTTGCCATTTAAATTTTAGGCATAGTTTCCAATACAAATTTAGCATTTGCAGAATCTAGAAATCAGCAACTACCTATTAGTTCTTACGCTTCGTTTGTGCGAGTAAAAGTGCTGTATAACCAAAAGCATTTCTCCGAATTTGTAATCTATTTTTTGAAAACTTTAAATTGCTTCCAGTAGCACTATAATTTATTCTAAGCGCAATGAGTTTAAAAGCACTATCATTAACCTTCATTGTCTTTACTTTTTCCCTATGTAGTATCACTGCCCAGCAAAAAAGAGATATTGCTTTTACAATCGTAGATGTACCACCTAGATATCCAGGTTGCAAAGGTGCTAACGCAGGTTTTCTAAAAGAATGTTTTAGAAATAATGTGGAGGGTTTACTCGCTGAAAATTTTGATTTCAGAAAATTTGAGGACATCCTTCCCAAAGGTATTCATCGTGTGTTTGTTCAATTTCGGATTTTAGAAAATGGACAATACGATCAACTAGAAATAAGGTCTCCGTCTCAAGCTGTCAAGACAGAAACGCGACAGGTACTAGAAAAGCTTCCTGTATTTGAACCTGCAATTCACGATAATGAAACGAGAAACACTCTTTTTGCCACTGCATTTACTATAGAAATTAAAAAAGGGAAAGCCATTCTCAAAGACACAAGTGCAGCGTCACAGATGAGACCACGTTACTCAAAAGTTGACTATTAATCCTTCGTATTTCTAAGTCTCATCCTCTTTTAACAAACATTTACCACGATCAATTGCCATCTAGGGCTTGCCTTAAGTCTATAACAACTTGAAAACTCGTAAATTTATGTGACTCTTAAAAGTCACCATTATGATTGCTATTAAAAATTTGATCGAGTTATTTATAGAGACTCGTGAGCATACAGAAAATATTTGCAAACCTCTGCAGATTGAAGATTATGTAGTACAACCTATTGTTGATGTATCTCCACCTAAATGGCACCTGGGCCATACAACTTGGTTCTTTGAAGAGTTTATTCTAAAGCACCACAAGGAGGGGTATACCCTTTTTAGCGACGATTTTGCATTTGTCTTTAACAGCTACTATGAGAGCGTGGGTAAGCGCGTGGTAAGAACAGATCGTGGTAATCTCTCTAGACCTACAGTAGATCAAGTATATGCGTATCGCAAGTATGTCACAGAGGCACTTTTAGAACTTCTAGAAGACACCCTTACAGCTCAGGTTGAGAAGCTCCTTACCATAGGTATCCATCACGAGAAGCAACATCAAGAACTCCTACTTACAGATATTAAATACATCCTTGGTAACAACCCTTTAATGCCTGTATATGGGGAAGAAATACGCTTTCGCGAAAGCGTAAAAAACCCACAACAATCTTGGATAACAATACCCGAGGGAGTTTATGAGATAGGTCACCAGACTACAGATTTTTGTTATGATAATGAACTGGGTCGCCACAAAGTCTATTTACACGAGTTTGAAATTTCTAATACGCTTGTAAATAATGGAGACTGGATAGCATTTATTAAATCTGGAGGCTATCAAGAAACACTCCTTTGGCACGCCGAAGGTTGGGACTGGGTGCAAAACAATGATATTAAAGCGCCATTATACTGGCATAATATTGATCAAGAGTGGTATCAATATACTCTAGATAAAGGGTTGCAAAAGGTAAATCCTACAGATCCTGTGGTGCATATTTCTTATTTTGAAGCTTTTGCCTATGCACAATGGAGAGGCCTAAGACTTCCAACAGAATTTGAATGGGAAGTTGCAAATGAGCACTTTAATTGGGGAGATCGCTGGGAGTGGACAGAGAGTGCTTACCTACCCTACCCTGGATATACCAAGGAAGAGGGTGCATTAGGAGAATATAATGGAAAGTTTATGGTTAACCAGAAAGTGTTACGAGGGGGCTCCATCGCAACACCACCTCATCATACCAGATCCACATACCGAAATTTTTTTCAAACAGGATTACGCTGGCAGTTTACAGGCTTGAGACTTGCTAAATAAAATTAAAATTAAATTCTAAAGACATTCATGTCCATAACTACATCAAAAACTAAAGCAAATACAGTATTTCAAAAAGAAGTACTTGAAGGCTTAACTGCATTTCCAAAATATCTATCTTCTAAGTATATATATGATAAAAAAGGAGACAAACTCTTTCAAGATATCATGTCTATGCCCTCATATTATCTAACAGATTGTGAGTTTGAAATCTTTGAAACACACAAAGAAGCAATTGCAAACACCTTCTCAGATACAAAGGGCTTTGATCTTATTGAACTAGGTGCTGGTGATGGAAAAAAAACCAAAATTATACTCAAGTATCTTGTAAATCAAAACGCTGATTTTACATACCTCCCAATAGATATAAGCCAGAACGTGCTAGATGGCCTAGAAGAGAGTCTTAAAGAGGAAATACCAGAAGTAAAGATCAATTCTAAGCAGGGTACTTATTTTGACGTACTTACAGATATTGCTACGTACAACACACGTAAGAAAGTAATATTGGTACTAGGGTCTAACATCGGTAATCTTCTACATCCTCAGGCTATAGATTTTTTATCTAATATAGAAAAAGCTATGCGTGAAGATGATCTTTTATTAATGGGCTTTGATCAAAAAAAGGATCCTCAAACAATTTTGGATGCATACAATGATCCAGAGGGCGTTACAGAGGCTTTTAATAAAAATTTACTCCATCGTATCAATGACGAGATGGGTGGTAATTTTAATCCTAACAACTTTAAGCACTGGGAAGTGTATGACCCAGAATCAGGCACTGCGAAGAGCTACCTTGTGAGTACCATAGCACAATCTGTCACTATCAAAGACCTTGACCTCTCTATTGAGTTTGATCCTTGGGAAACGATACATACTGAAATAAGCCAGAAATATAATGACGAAGTAGTAGATTGGCTAGCCGGAGAGGCCGGTTTAGAAATTGTAGAGCAATTTACAGATCATAAGGGCTATTATAAAAATTACATTTTTAAAAAGAAATAAATATGTAGGCGATGTAAGAATTTGGTCTTATCTCGCTTACGCGAAAAAAAATCATATGAAAGCAATCTGGAATAATCAAGTAATAGCCGAAAGCTCAGACACTGTTGTTATTGAAAATAACCACTACTTCCCGCACGACGCTATACACAAGGAATTTTTTAAAGAAAGTAAAACGCAAAGCACCTGCCCCTGGAAAGGAGTAGCATCGTATTACACAATAGAAGTAGATGGAAAGGAAAATCGTGATGCCGCCTGGTATTATCCAGAGGTGAGTGACCTCGCTAAGGGGATTAAAAATCACGTCGCATTCTGGCGTGGTGTAGAGATAGTAGAATAGTTTTTTAAATTAATAAAGCCACTTTTACTTAAGTGGCTTTATTAATTTAACTTTCAATCGGTAGTTTATTCAAAAAGGGTCTATAACTCCAATACGCCATTTTCTGCAGCAGCATAATCATTCCACTGGAAGCGATCTGCTTCAGTTTCATTTACCCATTGTCCATCTACCACATAGCGAAACTCATACGAGTTATCTGTTGGTATATCAAAAGTACCTTTAAAGGTTCCATTCTTTAATTTTTTGAGTGAGCTTGACGTGTCCCAATTGTTGAAATCACCAGCTACAGCTACTGTTTTTGCCTCAGCTGCAGGAACAGCAAAAGTCACTTTACATACAGGCTTTGTTTTTAAAAATTTCTTTGTAAGAGCCATAATTTTAGTTTTAAAAATAGACCTCAAATATAATTCAGTTTTTATATAAAAATCACAAAATCAGATTATTAACCCTATTTTTTACAATTTAATAATATTGCTATGGTTCTACTCTATATATCGTAAAACGAAAACGTTTGCACTTTATAAATCAGCAGTAAGGTCCAGTTATTCTTGAGAATTACACCTGGCGTTTACTCTAAAATAACATTTAAATTATAAGGCATCTAGCAAACGTAGGAGATCTTCCTGAGTATTAAAGTAATGAAAACCTACACGCACACCTTCTCCTCTAGCTATTGTTAGGATGTCCAACTCTTTAAGTTTTTTTACTGTATTCTCGTCCCCTTTGATGTTATAATATGCACCATGCGTACTACGATGAGCAAATTCTGGAGAAATAAGTTTTTTTTCTAAGAATACTTCTTTTGCTTGTTTATTAATATCTTGGATTAAACTTTCAATGTTCTGCATTTTTATGTCATTTATTACATCTATTGCTTTACCAAGGCTACCGTAATTAAGCGTATCCTGATGACCAGGTTCAAAGCGACCAAGAAAACTACCTTCCTGAGGTTTATATTTTCCTTGTATGGAGTTAAACCCTGTAGTTTTAGGCGCTACACGGTCTGCTACTGCTTCTTTAAATAGGTAGACCGCATTCCCATATCCCGCGTTCATCCACTTATAAGTACTAGCTCCCAATACATCAAAGGCCGATTGCTCAAAATTAAATACCGTTGTACCCAAATACTGTGTTGCATCTCCCAGAAAAAGTGTTTCAGGGTATCTATCTTTTAACTGCTTTAAAAATTGATGATCAATCTGCAACCCATTAATCCATTGTACCAACGAAAAAGCAAATATATCTGGCTGCTTGTTAGCAAAAGCTTTTTCAATATGCTCTTCAATTTGGAAATCATTTTTAGCGTAAGTAATATCAAAAGTTCTACTTTCAAAAGGCCAGTTTACAGAAGGATAATCCCCTTCTATTAAGAGCACTTTTTTTGTATTTGAAATACCTTCTAGAAGTGTATTGAAACCATATGAAAAGTTGGGAACGAGTGCTACACGATTTGTAGCACAGTTAAAAAGAGTTCCTACCTTCTCTCTCACAGTCGTGAGAAGCTCACTTTGATTTTCTTTAATAATACTCCCTTTTTTTAAAAATGCCTGATCGTGTGATCTTCTCCATTCCATCACAGGCACAGACAACAGTCCTGATGCAGGCGTGTTGAGATATGTATAATCGTTCAAAATGGGAAATAGTTTCTTAAAGTTTTCCATAAGCTACAGACAAATAAGGGACAAATTGGCTAATTTTAGAGTATCATATAAAGGTCGCATTTTATGTCATTATTTTCAAAGAAAACAACCACTTCCATAGATCCAGTACAAAGAGATTTAATTGAAAATGCTCAGGCACGTTTACGTCAGAAAAAAAATCTATATAGACATTTTGTAGTCTTCTTAGCCGGTGCCATATTACTCATAGTCATTAATCAGGCGCTTGGGGTGGGTAAAGAATTTGCACCTTTCCAAACACCTTGGTTCGTTTGGGCCATACTTTTATGGACATTTTTCTTTTTAATACATCTCATAAATGTGATGGTTATGAGCAAGTTTATGAATAAGGAATGGGAGCAAAAACACCTTGATAGATTAGTAGCAAAACAAAAAGTACGCATTGCCGAATTAGAAGAAAGTGTTCAAACCACACATCCCCTTCCTGAAAAAAAAAGTCCAATAGTAAAAAATCCCAATCAACCACTGGGAGATCAGAACATCCCCCTATGATTACAATGATAGCAGCTGCGGCCGAGAATAATGCACTAGGTAAAAATGGACAAATACCGTGGCACTTACCTGATGATTTTAAACATTTTAAAAAACTCACTACGGGCCATCACATTATAATGGGTCGTAAAACGTGGGAATCTTTTCCAAAACCACTACCTAACAGAGTTCATGTAGTGATTACAAGAGATCAAAATTATGAAGCAAGTGGCGGTATCGTAGTCCACTCTCTAGAAGATGCCCTTGCCTTTTGCAAAGATGAGCAAGAGGTATTTATCATAGGAGGTGGTGAGATTTATACACTAGCCCTGCCCTATGCTACAAAAATCGAACTCACGAGAGTACACAATGAATATGCGGCAGATGCATTTTTTCCTGAGATAGATGCGAGTGTATTTCAATTAGTTAACAGCAGCTTCCACGATGTTGATGATTCACATAAAAGTGGTTTTACCTTTGAAACTTGGAAACGTAAATAAGGATGGGTAGGATTACGCTTTCGCGAAAGCGAGATACCCTCGCCCTTAATCACTACAATTTGTATTTTTACATCCTAAAACTAACGTAACGTATGAAAGCATATATATTCCCAGGTCAGGGAGCGCAATTTACAGGTATGGGGCTTGATATTTTTGAAAAATATCCCGACGCTAGAGATATATTTCTCACGGCCAATGATATCTTAGGATTTACAATTTCTGATACCTTATTTGAAGGCACCGCCGAAGATTTGAAACAAACCCAAGTCACGCAGCCTGCAATTTTCATACACTCCATCGCATTAAAAACAGTGACAAAAGATTTCAATCCCGCAATGGTAGCGGGTCACTCTCTAGGCGAGTTTTCTGCATTAGTAGCAAGTGGCGCTTTAGATTTTGAAGATGGCTTAAAACTAGTTAGCAAAAGAGCACACGCTATGCAAAAAGCTTGTGAGCTACAACCCTCTACAATGGCAGCAGTTTTAGGTCTTGATGATGCTCTAGTAGAAGAAGTTTGTGATAGTATTGATGGTGTTGTAGTTGCTGCAAATTACAACTGCCCAGGGCAACTCGTAATCTCAGGAGAGGTAGACGCCATAAATAGAGCGTGTGAAGCAATGAAAGAAAAAGGTGCACGAAGAGCCCTTGTTTTACCAGTGGGGGGAGCTTTTCACTCACCAATTATGGAGCCTGCAAGAGAAGAGCTAGCCGCTGCTATAGAAGCAACCGTATTTAAAGACGCTGCTTGCCCGATCTATCAAAATGTAACTGCAACAGCAGTGACAAGTGCTAGTGAGATTAAGAAAAACCTTATCGCACAGCTTACGGCGCCAGTAAAATGGACGCAAACCATCCAGCAAATGATCGCAGATGGCGCGACTGAGTTTATAGAAGTAGGTCCTGGGAAGGTATTACAAGGGCTTGTAAGAAAGATTGATAGACAAGTTACAGCAGGCAGTGCAGATCTTAAAGAATAATTTAATTCTTAAATAAATCGCTCTAAAATAAAAATTTATCTAGGAATTATTCCTAATTTTCATACATTTACCGTATGGGAATAAACGATTTACCTTCAGAAATACGAAGATTTAAAGAGATACGTGAAGATCACGACTTCACTCAGGCAGAATTTGCCGAAAAGTTAGGTATTAAAAACAGCACTGCAGATATTGAGAGAGGTCGTACCAAGCTGTCCGGACCGGTAATTACAGAACTACTGAGATTATTTCACGTAAATCCATTATGGATCTACGGTTATAGCAATCAAAAGCATCTTGATACCAGTAAAGGCGATGTGAGTCCTAAGGTGGTAGTAGTTGATAAAGATGATAATGAAAATATGGTGCTGGTAAACCAAAAAGCTGCAGCAGGATACCCTAATAATATTGCAGATGTTGAGTGGTACCAGAAGCTTCCCGCATTTGATTTTCCCATACCACAATATCGCAATGCAACATACAGGGGTTTTCAAGTTGAGGGGGATAGTATGCTCCCTAATTTTAGACCAGAGGATTGGGTGCTAGCAAAAGCGGTAGAAAGTCTAGACTATGCTAGTGATAATAAGGTTTATGTCATAGTGATGCAAGATGCTGTTGTGGTCAAGAAGCTTCAAAAGCTACCTGACTCCTCTAGAGTTTTACTAATCTCAAGTAACGAAGAATATGCACCGTATGAGGTTGCTGTAAGTGACATACAAGAAATATGGCAGGTAAATAGCAAACTCACATTTAATCTTGACGAAGGAAGTAGTAACAATTTGCTTAAAGAGTTGCAACAATCAATGCTGGAACTCAAGGCACAAATGACGCAATTTAA